>JASFRI010000010.1:0-25991 GCA_050115015.1 Acidobacteriota bacterium | reverse complement strand
TCTCCCCCACGAGCTCCTCCCGGGAGGGGATCGCCTCGAAGGCGAGGGCCCGGGCCGAGGAGCGCAGGCGATCGAGGTGCGCCGTGAGCCGGAAGATGCCGCCGTCGTAGAGTCGCAGCCCCTCCCAGACCGCGTCCCCGCCCTGCACGGCGCTGTCGAAGGGGCTGATGCCGGCGCGATCCCGGTGGATCAGGTTCCCGTTGATGTTGACCTGCAGGTCCCGGTTCCGCTCGTCGTAGGTCTGGAGCATCAGCCCATCCCGGCGCCGGCCCGCAACCGGCGGCCATGGAGGCGCCGGTAGAGCGTGACGCACTCCGCGTGAAGGTCGGTCAGCCGCGGCGGCACGGGCTCCCCCTTCGCCCGGTAGGGAGCGAAGCCCGTGGAGCGGTGCACCGCCCCGTACCAGTGCTTCCCCCAGACGCCGTCGGTCGGCCGCGGGCCCGGCTCCCACGAGAGCATCGCCTCGGAGAACGGCACGTCCACGGCGCGGCAGAGTGCCTGGAGCAGCCCCCGTGGGTTCTGCAGCACGTCCCGGGCGTCGATGACGGGGGGGGGATGGCCCGTGGCCTGCCGCAGGTGGCCGAAGAGATCCCACTGCTGCGGGAGGCCGGTGTCCGCCAGGGTCGGCTCGGGCATGACCCGGACCAGGGACGTCAGCATCTCCGCGGGGTCGCGTACGAGCAGGACGTTGCGCAGCCTCCGGATCCAGCCCCGTTCGATCTCCGGCAGCAGGTGGTGCGCCATGTGCTTCTGGTAGAAGATCCGGCGTCCCTCCGGCACCGGCCCCGTCAGCCAGGCCACCACCCGGCGCCAGTCGGCGTCGTGGTGGGCGATCACCTCCTCGATCCCCGGATGGTCCACCGGGTGGCGCTCGAGGTAGTGGGCGTAGAGCGGCTCGTCGCAGACGAAGGTGTCCGGGCGGCTGCCCCAGGCTCGCATCAGCGCCGTGGAGATGTTCCGCGGGCCCGACCAGACCGCGATGCGGACGGCGGTGTCGCTGGAGGTCATCGCAGCTCCCTTCCGGCTCTGGTGCAATATACCCTGTCGGGCCTTCCCCGAGAGGGGACGGCCGCGGAGGGGACCATGGAACTGGACGAACGCTCGCTCGAGCGGCTGAAGAGCCTGGCGCCGGCGGAGATCCTGGAGGAGCTGCGGCGCCTCGCCTTCGCCTCGGGTGGTGGGTCGGACGTCTACGGGGAGCTGCTCGAGGCCGCGGTGGCCGGTGGGCTGCTCGCCCGGGAGGACGTCGAGAGGCTCGACGAGGAGGGACGGCTATAGGGCCGGACCCATCGCCCCCGTTGCACGCTTCCCCTGGCGCTCGAACACGTAGCGGCGCACGCGCTCGAAGCGGTGCCCCTGCAGGTCGAGGAAGTGGAGCGCCGCGAGATGGCGCACGTTGCCCCCCGCGGCCAGCTCGGTGCCGGAGCGCAGCACCAGCGTCTCCACCTCGATCGGCCCCGCCGACTCCGGCTCCTCCTCGAGGGTGAAACGCAGGCGCACCGAGGTCTGGACCGGGATCCGCTCCGTGGTGAGAAGCGTCGCCCCGCCGGCACTGAGGTCCCGGATCGTGCAGGGCGCCCACAACTCCACGCCGCGCGGCCGGAACTCCCCGGGCATGTGGACCAGGAGTCGCGGATGCAGCCGGTTCTCACCCCTCATGGGACGTACCTCCCGCGGGCGGGCGCCCCGGTCCGGGCCAGGATGTCCCCCTCCAGCCCGCCGCGGCCAGGCACAGCCAGCCCGCCATGAACGACAGCCCGCCCAGGGGCGTGATCGGGCCGAGCCACCGGGGCCCGCCAAGGGCCAGGCCGTAGAGGCTGCCGGAGAACAGCGCCGTGCCGGCGATCAGCAGCCAGCCCGCCGCGGCGGCGGCGGCGCCTGACGTCCGGGACACCACCCAGGCCACGGCGATCAGACCGAGGGCGTGATACATCTGGTAGCGGACGCCGACCTCGAACGCGTTCAGCATCCGCGGCTCGAGCCGACCCTGCAGGGCGTGGGCCGCCAGGGCGCCCAGCGAGACCGCGACGGCGGCGCTGGCCGCGCCGCACGAAAGGAAGAACCTGGACATCGGGGACGACCTCCTCGCTGCCGGGCCGGGACCGTTGTATCATGAACCCATGATCCCGGTGCACATCCCGCCGAACGAGACCCTGCGGGGGGCGGAGCTGCTGGGGACGGTACTCCTCCTCCACTGGGCCGACGGACACGAGGGGGAGCTTCCCCTGGAGACGGCCCGGGCCCACTGCCCCTGCGCGGCGTGCGGGGGAGAGAGGATGCCACGCCAGACCCCGCCCCTGCGGATGGCGTCCGCGACCTCCCGCGACGAGGTCGTGGCGATCCGCACGGTGGGGCGGTATGCCCTGCAGTTCGAGTGGCGGGACGGTCATTCCGACGGCATCTACTCCTTCGAGCTGCTGCGTTCCCTGTGCCGCTGCCCCGAGTGCGACCCCGGCCGGGAATAGCGGGGCCGGGTCGCGCATTATCCGGGCAAAAGGGGCCCCGGCCTTCCTCCCTCGAAGAGTCGAGTTTCGAGAGATCCAAGACCTGCCACCCCCCCCTGCCGACGTCTCCGGACGTCGTGAATCCCCCTTCGGGGTCCCTGGGCCGCTCGCGGCCCGGACGCCCCGGGAACCCCCTTCCCGGGGCGACCCATCCTGATCGGGCACTTCCGGGGTCAGGAGCCGGCGGCGACGTCCGCCGCCGCGGTGGCATCGGCGCGTCGCAGGGCGCCCATCACCAGGAAGGCCCAGATCATCCGGCACACCTCGAAGTTGTTGCCGTTCATGGTGTCGCACACCTCGCCGACGGTGGCGGGGCGTGCGAGGAACTGCAGCAGCCGCTCCTCGGACCGCGACAGCGTCATCTCCTGTATCTGCGGATCGAAGCGGGGCTCGTACTGGTACGCGGTGTCGAGCCCGCCCACCGCCTCGCGAATGCGGGACCAGGTCTCGACCTGCCCGATGCCCGCCCGCACCAGGTCGCCGGTGTGGACGCGTAGCGTGATCACCTCCTCGGTGGGGAGGGCGCCCATCAGGAAGCAGTAGTCCCCGCGGGTCCACAGGAACATCGACTGGATGATCCCGCGCACCTGCTCCCGCACCCCCTCGATCAGGTCCTGCGCGGTGATCAGCCCCTCGTCGACGAGGATTCCCCCGAGGCGGCGGCCGGTGGTGGCGACCTTCCGGGTGCAGCGCTCGAACCCGCGCACGGTGAGGGTCCCGCGCCGGAGGAACAGCTCGCCGAGCCGGTCGTCGGGGTCGTTGGACCGGGCGAAGACCAGGCGGCCCTCCCGGACGTAGGCGGACTTCTGGATCTTGCCGTCACGGAGGGCCAGCACGCCGGTCTCGCGGCTGGCACACACGGTCTGGATCAGCCCGGGGATCGCCACACGGGTGATGGGGCCGGCGAAGCGGTTCGGTGCGGCTTGCGATCCGGGGCACGGCTCAGGCGCGGTGGACATCGGGCCTCCCTCCGTCCCCACGGATGTCGGGAACGGACACCCTTGCGCGAGCGCCCCCCGGCAGCGACCAACGTGCAATATAGGGCCGCGGATCCTCGGATCAAGGCTCCGGCATGACGTAGAGCAGCGGGTCCACCGGCCGGTCGTCGAGCCGGACCTCGAAGTGGAGGTGCGGGCCGGTGGCGTTGCCGCTGGCGCCGACCTCGGCGATCACCTCGCCGGCCCGCACCTTCTGGCCGGCCCGGGCCCTCAGCCGCCGGTTGTGGGCGTAGAGCGTGCGGTAGCCGTCCCCGTGGTCGAGGATCACCAGCCGGCCGTAGCCCCGGTAGCCGTTCCCGGCGTAGAGCACGGTGCCGTCCCGCGCCGCCCGCACGGGCGTCCCGGACGGCGCCCCGATGTCCAGCCCGTAGTGCATGCGGCCGTGCCGGGGACCGAACCGGGAGTTGATCGGGCCCGCGACGGGGACGACCAAGGGAGGCCCGGGCACCCCCGGGCCCACGGTGATCGGCACGTCGAGAACCTCCGGTGCGCCGGGCACGAACAGCAGCGCACCCGTCTCGATCCGGTCGGGATCCGCGATGCCGTTCGCCTCCACGATCGCCCCCATCGGCACGCCGTAGGTGCGGGCGATGGTGAACAGCGTCTGCCCGCGGAGGACCTGGTGGAACACGCCCGGCGGCGGCTGCTCCGGTTCGCCGGCGCCGGCACCCCCGGTCTCCTCCGGCCCGGGCTCCTCGGCGCTGGGGGGGGGAGCCTCCGGAGGAAGGTGCGGCGGGGCGCACGCGGCCAGCCAGGCGGCCCCCAGCAGGAGGAGGGCGGGACGACCCCGCCGGGAGGGGATCCTCACCACGCCGGGTCCATCGCCGGAATCGCGAGGAGCACGAACAGGAGTCCTACTCGAACAGGACCTTCAGGATCGGCCGGTACCCCTCGAGGGCGGCGTCATCGTACGGGGGGGTGATGTCCAGCTCCTGCTTGCCCTCGTCGGTATGGAGGATCAGCAGGACCGGCTTGGGGTTGCCGAACCCGCGGAGATCGGCGACCGCCCGCTCGACGGTCTTCGACTCCCCGCCCCCCGGCCGGTGGGCGATCCGCATCATCGTGGGGACCTGCTTGCCGGTGCGGGCGTCGTCCTCGAGGGTGAACTCGATGCTCTCGATGTCGGCCAGCTTGATGTCGCGATCGGCGAAGGGGAGCTCCTTCTCGACGCGCAGCCGGTCCTTCACCCCCTTGGGCGTGAACTCCCGCCGGTAGTAGCCGTACTGCAGGCGGGTTCCCTGGATCGACACCGTCTCCCCGGACGCCTCCTGCACCACCACCGTGACCCGCTCCCAGGCCCGGGCCGGGGGCGAGAGAACGGCGGCGACCGCCAGGACCAGGACCGTGACCAGGGGATTCTTCATCGGGGACATGATTGCACCTCTCGAAGCGCTCGCCTGCAGTATAGCGGCTCCGGAGCCTTCCGGGAAGCGCGATCATCGGCGGTCGGCGGCGCGATCCAGGGCGCGGTCGAAGCGACGGGCGGCCCGATCCCATGCGTAGCGTTCCATGGCCCGCCGGCGGTCCGCCCGGCCAGCGCGCAGGCGGTCGGGCCGTCCCAGGAGCGCCTCCAGCCGCTCGGCCAGGTCCTGCGGGTCCGCATAGAGGTGATCCCGGTGCAGGCGCGGGGGCAGGACCTCGGGGTAGGCGAGATCTCGCGGCAGGAGGGGATAGCAGCCGGCGGCCACGGCCTCGACGACGGCGATCCCGAAGTTCTCCTGTCCGGCGGTGGACAGGACCACGTCGGCGCGTTCGAGCCAGCGCTCGTAGGCC
This sequence comes from Acidobacteriota bacterium, assembly GCA_050115015.1. Lineage (GTDB taxonomy): Bacteria > Acidobacteriota > Polarisedimenticolia > CBDVAL01 > CBDVAL01 > JASFRI01. The sequence goes on along the minus strand of JASFRI010000010.1, from coordinate 20,716 downwards.
CGCCGGGACCGCACCCAGCCGTACTGCAGGATGCGATCCCCCAGGCGCTCGCGGGCCAGCAGGAACGGCTTGGGGACGAACTGGCTGTTCTCGCCGAGCAGGACGAGCCGGAAGGGGATGCCCCGGTCCCGGAGGCGATAGCAGATCCGGAAGAAGCGCCCGGGGTTCTTGTCGAACTCCCAGCGGTGGTTCCAGAGGAGGATCGGGGGCCGGCCCGGGGGCCGGTCCGTGGGCGGCGGCGGCAGGGACACTCCCGGGTGGAGAACCCGGCTGCGCCGCCGGATCGCCACGGTGGCGCGCCGGGGCCGCGGTGGGGGCAGGTGCTCGAGGATCGCGGGGAGCCGGGCCAGGAAGTCGTCGCGGTGGAACCGCGAGTTGAACCAGGTCCGGTGCGCCGCCAGCGCCGTGGCGACGTTGGCGATGGCCAGGTGGAGGTCCGCCCCCTTTCCCTCCGGGCGCGGGTAGCCGAGCTGGCTCTCGTGGAAGTAGGCGACCGCCGGGGGGGCCGCCGTGCCGAGGAGTCCCAGCAGGTGGGCGCCGTCGAGCAGGGACGAGATCACCAGCAGATCGGGCCGCCGCCGGGCGACCCGCTCAGCGGCGGCGAGGGCGCCGGCGCGGAGGCGCCACCTCCAGGCCTCGGGCGGGAACGTGAGCAGGTCGATCCGGTGGCGGGAATGGCGCGCCAGGCCCTCGGCGAAGGCCCGGTGGGAGCCGCCGTGGAACGGCTCGACGAGCAGGACGTGCCGGCGCTGTCCGGGCTGCATCCGATCCCCTCCCTCGCCGGCCGCCCACCGGCGCCGACGAGCTTACCGCAGCCGCCGCGCCGCCCATCCACGGGATTGGACCGAACGATCCGGAATCTTGGATCTCCGTGGCCTCGGGGGGCCTCGCAGCCCCGGCGGCAGGGGGGCGGAGTTCTTCTATATGGCTGATAAAAAACAGGATCGTGGATCGCGTCCAGGATCCGTCCGGATGGCTTCGGTCTTGCTATCCTCCGGGTGGAGCCCGATGTGTGCCGGGCAGACCGATTCGGCGCGGGGCCGGCAGACCGGCTCCCGATCGCAAATGCAAACCAAATCCCTGGGGGAGGCGCCACGGGTGGCGGCCGGGCCGGGGGATGGAGGACACGAGGTGAGAAAAACGATTCTGCTGTTGGGGGTGGTGGCCCTGATGCTCAGCGGCATCCCGGCCATCGCGCAGGACGACATGGTCGAGGTGACCGACATCACCGTGATCGAGGATCACGTCGGTGACAGGCCGCTGAAGTTCACCGGCGAGATCCGGGCCCGGACGGAGTACACCGACAACCGTTCGGACTTCAACTCGGACGCGCCGCCGGCGCCGGTTCCGGGACAGCCCCCGGTGGCCGCGAACGACGACGCCTTCTCCTACTCGCCCTACCGGGTGCGCCTGGGCCTCATCGGCGCGCTGCCGCGGGACGTCTACGCCATGATCCAGCTCCAGGTGGCGGACACCTGGGGGCTCGACCAGGAGCAGCGCAGCGTCCTGCGGAGCAACAGCGACCCCTTCGACCTGTACCAGGCGTTCATCAAGATGAACGACATCGACGGGACGAAGAACGACCTCTACATCGGTCGCCAGGAGCTGGTGTACGGCACCGAGTTCCTGCTCGGGAACCTCGACTTCTACAACGGCGTGTCCCATGACGGCGTCCGCTACCGCTACGGCGAGGAGAACTGGCTGGACGTCTTCTGGTTCAAGCAGAACGAGACCTTCGCGAACGACTCCGACTCCGACCTGTTCGGCGCCACCTACTCCTGGAACGACATCATCGAGGACGGCGACATCGGCGTCTACCTGCTCTACCTGCGGGACAAGAACCCGGCCTTCCTGAACCTGCCGCAGCAGAACCCGCTGCCCGGGATCAACCTGACCCGGCTGGACCTGGCCACCCTCGGCGGCCGCGTGGGCAAGCTTTACGACGACGACGGCGGCTTCATCTACAACGCGGAGCTGGCGATCCAGTTCGGCAACGCCGGCCAGGCGGTCAACCCGATCCAGAACCCGCCGCTCGGCAACAACCAGAGCACGGTTGCCCGCGAGGACGCGAGCGTCTTCGCCTACGGCTTCGAGGGGATGTTCGGCTACGACTTCGGCGGCGAGAACTCCGTCTGGATCCGCGGCTACCTCACGTCCGGCGACGACGACGCCGCCGACGACGAGATCAGCGAGTTCAACCCGCTGTTCCAGGACTTCCACACCCGCAACGGGATCGCCGACGTGGTCTCCCCGACGAACCTGACCTCGCTGTCCATCGGCTACATGTTCGACGGCGAGCGGAACGACTTCGGCGCGGAGATCTTCTACTTCCAGGCCACCGAGGCGACGGTCAACGGGCTGGACAGCAACGGCAACACGAACATCCGGACGCCGCCGACGGTGGGAACGACGGTGGGCGGCGCCTTCCCGGGCCAGTTCAACGGCACGCTGGTGGCCCCGAACAGCCAGGACGAGACGAACATCGGCTCGGAGCTGGACCTCTGGTACGATTTCACGTACAGCCAGAACCTGGCCTTCAACTTCGGCCTCGGCCTGTTCTTCCCCGGCGACGCCGTGAAGCTGGCGACCGCGAACCCGAATGCGAACCCTCCGGTGCCGGGCTCGGACGACATGGTGACCCGGCTCTTCGGCCAGGCCCGCCTGACCTGGTAGCACCGGAAGCGAAACGCACAATCAACCGCCCCCGACCCGGGCCTCCGGGCCGGGGGCGCTTTCCTTTTTGTGGGGGGGGGAGATGGGGACCATCCGCCGGGCCCGGCTGGACGTGCTCGTGCTTCTTCTGGCGCTGGTGGCGCCTGCCGTCGCCCAGGATGACGCCGCGACGGAGGCCGGGAAGGGCGGTGACGGCAAGGACCGGATCCGCTTCACCGGCGAGATCCGGGTGCGTGCCGAGACCCAGGCCAACTACCTCGACTTCAACGACGACGGCACCTACTTCGAGGGGGACCCCCCCGTCGCCGTCGACGACCAGATCACGTTCGCCCCGTACCGGGTCCGGATGGGCCTGGAGGCGGACATCACCGATTCCCTGCTCGGCCTGATCGAGCTGCAGGTCGCCGACGCGGCGGGGACCGATCCCGCCGAGCGCAGCGTCCTGGTCAGCAACCGCGACCCCTTCGATCTCTACCAGGCCTACATCCACTGGGGGAGCATCGACGGCAGCCACTCCAACCTGCGCATCGGCCGGCAGGAGCTCGTGCTCGGAAACGGCTTCCTGTTCGGCAACCTGCCGTACTACAACGGGGTCTCCTTCGACGCCATCCGCTACCTGTGGACCGACGGCAGCCTGCGCTTCAACTTCTGGTGGGCCAACACGAACGAGACCTTCGCCCTGGACCGGGACACGGACCTCTGGTCCGTGGAGATCGGCAAGGGGAACGACCAGGGGGGGGACGTCAGCTTCTACGCCCACTGGATCATGAACTACGACCGGAGCGACCAGACGCCCCCGCAGGACAACAACCTCCTCGTGGTGGGGTTCCGCTGGACGAAGGTGGACCGCCCGTCCGGCGGGCCGATCTGGAACTTCGAGTTCGCCTGGCAGGATGGCCGGGTGAAGGACGTCATACCCGACCCGGAGGAGCCGGACCTCCAGGGGGACCTCTACATCGCCGCCTGGGGCGGCGAGGGACTGTTCGGCTGGAGCTTCCAGCCCGCGTCCGCCACCCACAAGGTCTACCTGCACGCCTACTACGGCTCCGGAGACCGGGACATCGGCGACCGCACGGATAACAACTTCAACGTGCTCTACCAGAACATCCACGAGCGGCTGGGCCGCGCGGACATCGTCCAGGGGTCGAACGTCTACAGCCTCGGGATCGCCTACGAGGCGACCTTCGGGGAACGCCACGGCCTCGGGGTGGACGTGATGGCCTTCCGCATCGCCCGGCCCTTCGACGCCACCACGCAGCTGGCGTACCCGGCCGGGGACTTCAGCGGCGTCGGATTTGCGATCCCCGCGGGGATGTTCATCGATCTGCCGAACGCGGACCCCAACGAGGACGCCCTCGGGTCGGAGCTGGATCTCTGGTACGACTACTACTACAGCAAGAACCTGTCCTTCAACTTCCTGCTGGCGTACTTCGCGCCCGGGGACGCCATCGCCCAGATCAACCTGAACCCGACCACGTTCCAGCGCTACGACGATCCCGCCTACCGGGCGGCGGTGCAGGCGCGGCTGCGCTTCTAGAGGTCCGGCTACTCCTCCGGCCGCAGGCGCTCCAGGGCGTCGAAGAAGCCCGGGTAGGACTTTGCCACGCACCCCGGGTCGAGGACCTCCACCCCCGGAACCCGCAGCCCGATGACGGTGAAGGCCATCGCCAGGCGATGATCCCGGCAGGGGTCGAGCCGGGCGCCGGCGAGAGGGCGCGGCTCGAGGCTCAGCCCGTCCTCGTGTTCCCGGACCTTCCCGCCGACCCGGCGCAGCCCGCGGGCCAGATCCTCGATGCGGTTGCTCTCCTTCAGCCGCAGGTGCGCCGCGCCCCGGATGCGTGACGGCGAGCCGGCGAACAGTGCCACCGCCGCCAGGGCCGGGGCCAGGTCCGGTGCCTCACGCAGGTCCACGTCGATCCCGGAACCTGGCCGCCCCTCCACGGTGATGCCGTCGGGGTCCCGCGTCACCCGGCATCCCATCGCGCCCAGCAGCTCGGCGAACCGGAGGTCGGGCTGCCGGGAGCCGAGCGGCAGGCCGGAGACCCGCACCCGGCCACCGGTGACCGCCGCCGCCGCCAGCAGCGCCGCCGCGGCGGAGGCGTCCCCCTCGATGGGGAGGTCGGCCCCGCGATAGCCGTTCCCGGGAACACGGAACCGGTCCCCGCCGTGGCGCTCGGCGTCGTTGCCGAACCGCGCCATGAGGTCCAGGGTGATCTCCAGGTAGGGTGCCGAGGCGATCTGCCCCTCCAGGCGCAGCTCCAGGCCTCCCGGCAGGCAGGGGGCGATCATCAGCAGGGCCGAGGCGAACTGGCTCGAGCGGGCCGCCGGCAGCGAGACCGCCCCGCCCTGGAGGCGCCCGCCCCGAACCTCCACCGGCGGGAAACCCTCCTGCCCGGGAAACGCGACGGCCGCGCCGAGGGTCGTCAACGCCGCCGCGAGCTCCCCGATGGGTCGCTGTCGCATCCGCGGCTCGCCGTCGAGGCGGTAGGGGCCCGGCCCGAGCGCCGCCGCCGCGGTGAGAAAGCGCATCGCGGTGCCGGCGTTGCCAACCTCCAGCTGGGCGGCGGGCGCCGGGATCGAGCCGTCACCGCCATCCACCTCGACGTCCTCCCCGTTGCGGCGCAGGGTGAAGCCCAGCCGCTCCAGCGCGCCCACCATGTGACGGGTGTCGTCGGCCTGCAGGATGCCGCGGAGGCGCGATCGTCCCCGGGCAAGGGCGGCGAGCAGCAGCGCCCGGTTCGTGACGCTCTTGGACGGCGGCGCCGGGACCTCTCCGGAGAGGGGGCCGGCGGGACGGATCGCCAGGGAGCGGCTCATCCCCGCCACGGTAGCGGTCCCGGGCCCGGTGGGCAAGGGGGGCGGCGTTTGCAACGGAACTGCCGGTTGTCTAAGATTCGGAGGTGAGTCTTTCGCCGCCCTTTCGTCCGCCGCGGCCGTCCCGCCGGTGAGCCGGGAGAGGAGAAACAGGATGCCGCTCCGGCGGGTTATCCGGGCCACCCTCCTGCTCGGCGCCCTGCCGCTCCTTTGCGGAGCCGGCCGCGCCCGGGATGCGAAGGTGCAGCTCGAGTTCGGCGTCGAGATGGCACGATCCGGCTCCTGGAACGAGGCCGAGTTCCGATTCCTGCGGGCGGCCGAGCTGGCGCCGGGTGACCCCGTGATCCTCAACAACCTCGCCGTGGCCTACGAGAACAACGGACGATACGAGCAGGCGAAAGAGACCTACCTGAAGGCCCTGGAGATCGACGCCGACAACGACCGCATCCGGCAGAACTACGAGCGCTTCCATCTCTTCTACCAGGACCTGCTCGACCGCCGCGGCCGCGAGGAGGCCGGCGGGGGGGACGACGCGGGAGCCGGGGGCGCTCCGTGATGCGGTCGCGGTGCCGCCCGGCGCGGACGGCCGTGCTGGTCCTGCTGCTGGCCTCCGGGAGCGTCCTGGCGGGAGCGGTCAAGGTCAACATCAACCTGCCGCTGCCTCCCCGTCTGGACACCTCCGGCGTCCAGACGATCCTGGTGGTGCACTTCCTGGCGAACGATCATCCCAGCATCCTGCTCAGCGACGAGGTCGTCGACCTCCTGCGAAGCACCCTCCGGAAGCGTACCGGATTCCGCATCCTGGACGTCGACCCGCCGAACATCCCGGAGCAGAACCTGGAGGACCTCCTCCGCAACCGGGAGTACTGGCAGGAGATCGGCCGGCGCTACGGGGCGGACCTGATCCTCTCCGGTGAGATCTTCTTCGAGTCGGTGGACCGGTCCGGCTTTGTGCAGGAGGACTACGTGAGCCCGGTGACGGGGCAGCGCCTCCGGCGCACGCGGTACGCCGAGCGGGAGAGCTTCGACCTGAGCCTCGACCTCGTCTTCATCTGGGGGAAGAGCGGTGAGGTGGCCTACAAGGACGTGTACGACGAGGAAGCGCTCTACGGGGAGCGGGGGGCGGATCATCTCTCGGTACTACACGCCCTCGTCACGAAGCTGGAGCCGGACATCATCGGGATCCTGACGCCTCGCTGGCGGAGCGACGTCCGGTACCTGCTCACCGACTGAGAGGGCGCCGGCGGGTGCCGGCCAGCTCGAAGGGACGTTTCACAGGAGCCAATCGCGCATGCGAACACGTATCTTCCAGCTGGCGCTCGTGACGCTGCTCATCGCCCTGGCGATGAGCCGGCCCGCCCTCGCGTTCGGGAAGAACAAGATCAACTACGAGGTGTTCGACTGGAAGGTCTATCACGCCCCTCACTTCGACGTGTACTACTACCCGGAGGAGGAGGCGTTCGTGCAGCAGATGGTCCAGTTCGCCGAGAGCGCCTACCTGCAGCTCTCCAAGGAGCTGGATCACGAGGTGAAGGTCCGCATCCCGCTTATCTTCTTCAAGACCCACGGCGAGTTCGAGCAGACCAACATCATCCTGTCGTTCATCCCGGAAGCCGTCGGGGCCTTCGCGGAGCCCATCGAGAACCGCATGGTGCTCCCCATCGACATGCCGCCGGACGAGCTCTACGCCCTCACCGTGCACGAGCTCACGCACATCTTCTGGTACAGCATCCTGTTCGACGGCCAGCTCCGGCGGTCCTTCCGCGCGAACCCGCCCCTCTGGCTGTCCGAGGGGCTGGCCGAGTACATGTCGACCCGGGACTCCAGCCTGGACGACATGGTCATCCGGGATGCGGTGGTCAACAACATCGTCCCCCCCATCACGAAGGTCAACTCCCTCTCCTTCCTGACCTACCGCTTCGGCGAAGCGGCCTTCGACTTCATCTCCGAGGAATGGGGGCCCGAGGGTATACGGAACCTCCTGTTCGAGTACCGCAAGGTCCTGCTGACGAACAACCTCGAGAAGGCGATCAAGGAGTCGTTCGGGATTGACGGCGAGGAGTTCGATCGACTGTTCCAGCGTTACCTCCGGAAACGCTACCTGCCGCTCCTCCTGGAGAAGATGGAACCGCAGGACTACGGCAGGGAGATCGGGATGCAGCGCCCCGACACGTTCACCTTCTCGCCCTCCCTGAGCCCCACGGGGGAGCTGATGGCGGTGCTGTCGACGCGCTGGGACGACGTGGACATCCTGATCGTGAACAGCCGTGACGGCTCCATCGTCAAGAACCTGACCAAGGGGTTCTCCAGCGACTACGAGTTCATCTCCACGGCGATCTTCAAGGGCCAGAACGACCTGTCGTGGTCGCCCACCGGGGACAACGTCGCGTTCTTCGCCCGCAAGGAGGACAAGCGGATCCTCTTCATCATCAACGCCATCACGGGAAAGACGGAGAGGCGGATCGTCCTGCCCTTCGATCAGATGGCGTCCCCCTCCTTCTCGCCGGACGGCAAGGAGATCCTCTTCTCCGGCAATCAGCGGGGCGTGGTCGACATCTTCCGCTACAACCTGGAGACCGGAGACCTGTACAACGTCACCCAGGACGAGTTCTTCGACGTCAACCCGCGCTGGTCCACCGACGGAAAGTCCGTGGTCTACAACCGCCGGATCAACGAGTACGAGAAGATCTTCCTGGTCGACGGGAGCGATCCACAGCTGAAGACGCAGCTGACCTTCGGGGAGCACCGCGACCTGCAGCCGTCCTTCTCCCGGGACGGGAGCGAGATCTACTTCACGTCGGACGCGAACAAGGACAAGATCTTCAACATCTACACGCTCGACCTGGAGTCGGGAGAGATCAACCAGTGGACGGACGTCCTCGGCGGGAACTTCACGCCGATGGAGCTCGGTGTGGAGGACGCGACCCGCACGGTGGCGGTCACCACCTACGCCCGTGGCCGCTACCGCCTGTTCCGGATGGCCTTCGATGAGCCGGTGGACACGATCCGCCCGGAGGACCAGGACTACGAGCCGCAGGAGATCGTCCCCTTCGAGCCGCCTCTGAAGCTGACCCTGGACGACAGCGAGAAGGGGAGCTACGACAAGCTGAAGTGGCATTTCGAGGGAAACCCCAGCGTCCTGGTGGGCGTCGCGGACGACGGCACCGTCCTCAGCAACGCGGCGCTCTCCTTCGCGGACCTGTTCGGGGATCACCGGATCTTCGTGAACTTCTCGTCCGTGTCGACCTTCTCGAACATCGACGTCTCGTACGTCAACCTGCGCCGCCGCTGGGACTGGTGGGTGGAGGGGCTGGATTACCGCACCTTCTACTACGTGTACGACTCCACCGGAGGCGGCCAGCAGCGGAAATCCCAGAGCCTGACCGGCGTCCTTGGAGGGCTCATCTACCCCTTCAACAAGTTCCACCGCATCTCGTTCTCCCTGGGGGCCTACCAGCGGGACATCGAGTACCCGCTGGTGCAGCCGGACGGGACGCTGGACTTCGAGGGGGTGGGCGGCTTCTTCCCGATGGTCTCGATGATGTTCAACGGCGATACGGTGCGCTACAAGCCGGACGTCGGCCCCTGGCACGGCCGCCGCTACCAGCTCACAGTGCAGACGGCTCCCACCAGCACCGGCGATCTGGGTTCGTTCACGAACTACCTCATCGACTGGCGGAACTACCAGAAGATGACCCGTAATTCGACCTTCGCCGTGCGCTGGTGGGCGGGGATCAGCAACGGCGAGGTCCAGCAGACGGACGTGGGGGACATCACCTCCGCCACCATCTTCTCCATCGGCGGCTTCAACCAGATCCGCGGCTACGACTACCTGGAGTTCTTCGGGGACCGGGCGACCTTCCTGAACATGGAGCTGCGCTTCCCGATCGTGGATGCCGTCGTGTTCCACGGGGGCTTCGCGTTCCCCGCCATCCAGGGTGTCCTGTTCTTCGACGTCGGCTCCGCCTGGTTCTCGGGACGGCAGGTCTACGACCCCAACCTCGTCTCGGTGAGCAGCTTCGGGGGGCTGCGCCCCTTCGATTTCTGGGGAACGCGAGAGGTATGGCAGCTGGATGAGAGCGGGGCCGCCGTGCAGGTCAAGGGAGAGCGCACCGGGCTGGTCGACGGCAGGGCCTCGTACGGCTTCGGCTTCAACTTCTACTTCGGACCCCTCCAGCTCAACTGGTCGTTCGCCCACCAGCTGCCGTACCTGGAGACCACGCCCTGCCCTCCGGGCGCCGGGACCGAATACTGCTTCTTCGAGATCGACAAGTCCGGCTTCACGTCCTCGTTCTACATCGGCACCCAGTGGTGACCCGGGGCCGGCCGACCGTCAGCCTTCCGTGGCCAGGAACCGCCGGACCGCCAGGAAGGAGCCGGTGAGGCCCATCGCCGCGCCGAGGCCAAGCAGCCCCAGGATCGTCCCCGAGCCCAGAAAGCGGCCCGTGGCGATCTGCATCAGGACGCCGGCACCCGCCGGCGCCGCGCGTGCCGACAGGTGCGCGGCCCCCAGCAGGAGCAGGGCCAGGAGGCCGCCCAGCAACCCCTGGAGGAGCCCCTCGACGAGAAACGGCCCCTGGATGAACCCCCGGGTGGCGCCCACCAGCTGGAGGATGTCCACCTCGTCCCGGCGGGAGTAGAGCGCCAGACGGATGACGTTGGAGGTGGTGAAGGTGGCGGCGAGGAGCAGCAGGCCCCCCACCACGTATCCGGCGGCCGAGCCCAGGCGGATGAGAGCATCCAGCCGCTCCACCCATCCGGTGTCGTACTGGACGTCCTCGACCCCCGGCATGCCGGACAGTCCGTCCGCCAGCCGCGCCACCGTTTCCGGCGAGCGAGCCTCCTCCTGCAGCCGGACCTCCAGCGAGGCGGGAAGCGGGTTCGCTTCGAGGGCGGCGGGAAGATCGCTGAGGTCGGCGAAGTACTCGCGGAACCGGGCGAGGGCCTCTTCCTTCGACACGTGGCGGACCTCCTCCACCTCCGGGGTTTCCCGCAGTCGCGCCCGTAGCCCCGCGATCTCATCGTCGGTCGCGTCGTCGAGGAGGTAGATGTTGAGCTGGATCTCCCGGCTCCAGCGATCCACCACGGAGGAGAAGTTCGCGGAGACGTACAGGAACCCGCCGAGCAGCGTGAGCGCGATGCCGATGGTGCCCACCGCCAGGGAGGAGATCCCCCGGTTGCGCCGCATCGAGGTCACGGCCTCCCCGAGGAAGTAGCCCACCCGAGGGATCACCCGGCCAGCCTCCCCCGGTCCAGGTGCAGGACCCGGCGCCCCATGCGCTGGATGAGCTCCCGGTCATGGGTGGCGATCAGCACCGTCGTCCCCCGGGCGTTGATGTCCTTGAAGATGTCCATGATCTCCAGGGCCAGGTCGGGATCCAGATTCCCCGTCGGCTCGTCGGCCAGGAGGATGGCGGGCTCGTTGATCAGGGCCCGGGCGATGGCCACCCGCTGCTGCTCGCCGCCGCTCAGCTCCTGGGGAAACGACGAGAGCCTGTGGTGCAGGCCGACCATCTTCAGGACCCGGTAGGCGCGTGCCTTCCTGTCCCGCGGCGGCACGTTCACCACCCGGAGAACGAGGGTCACGTTCTCCACGATGGTCTTGCGGGGCAGCAGCTTGAAGTCCTGGAAGACCACCCCGATGGTGCGCCGAAGGATGGGGATCCGGGCCGGAGGCAGGGCCGTGATGTTCCGGCCGTTCACGACGATCTGCCCCTCGGTGGGTAGCTCCGCCCGGAAGACCAGCCGGAGCAGCGTCGTCTTTCCGGCGCCGCTCGGGCCGGTCAGGAACACGAACTCCCCCTTGTCCACCGCCAGGGTCACGTCCGACAGGGCCAGGGAGTACGGGGTATAGCGCTTGGAGACGTGGTAGAGGTGGATCACGCCGGCTCGTCGAGGGCTTCCTGCAGAAGCCGGTTCACCAGCCCCGGATTGGCCCTGCCGCCCGTCGCCGCCATGACCTGGCCCACCAGAAACCCGAGGGCCTTCTTCTTTCCGGCCCGGTACTCGGCGGCCGGGCCCGGGTGCTTCTCCAGCACACCGGCGACCACGTCACGGATCGCCCCCTCGTCGGTGATCTGGGCCAGTCCCAGGCGCTCCACGATGGCCTCCGGAGGGTCGCCCGAGGCGCACATCTCCTCGAACACCGTCTTGGCGATCTTCCCCGAGATCGTCGCGTCCTCCACTAGCCGGATCAGGCCAGCGAGGGCGGCGGGGGAGACCGGGGAGGCGGCGATCTCCAGCTTGCGCTCCTTGAGAACACGCAGGAGCTCCCCGCGTACCCAGTTCGCGGCGGCCCGGGGGCTGCCCGATTGCCGCGCAACCGCGTCGAAGTAGTCCGCCAGCGGCCGTTCCAGGGAGAGGAAGTCGGCGTCCTCCTCGCTGAGGCCGCAGGCCGCGCGGAAGCGCTGGCGGCGCTCCTGGGGGAGCTCCGGGAGGACCTCCCGGACGCGGTCCAGCCAGGCCCGGTCCACCTCCAGCGGCGGGAGATCCGGCTCGGGGAAGTACCGGTAGTCGTGGGCCTCCTCCTTGGTCCGCATCGTGCGGGTCTCGCCGGCCGCCTCGTCCCAGAGCCGGGTCTCCTGGATCACCTCGCCACCCCCGCGGAGGACGTCCTCCTGCCGGGCGATCTCGTGCTCGAGGGCGCGCTGCACGTGGCGGAAGGAGTTCAGGTTCTTGACCTCGATCCGGGTCCCGAGCCGGTCGGAGCCCGCCGGGCGCAGCGACACGTTGGCATCGCAGCGCAGGGAGCCCTCCTCCATGTTGCCGTCGCACACCTCCAGGTACGTGACCAGGCTCCGCAGGCGGACCAGATAGCGGTGGGCCTCCTCCGGCGTGTGGATCTCCGGCCGGGCCACGATCTCGATCAGCGGCACACCGGCGCGGTTGTAGTCGATGTGGGACGAGCCGGCTCCCGCCCCGTCCTGCTCGAGACCGTGCACCAGCTTGCCCGCGTCCTCCTCGAGATGGATGCGGATGAGGCCGATCTCCCGTGTCGTCCCGCCGATCTCGATGGGGATGGCCCCCCCCTCGCACAGCGGCCGATCGTACTGGGAGATCTGGTAGCCCTTCGGCAGGTCCGGGTAGAAGTAGTTCTTGCGGGCGAACTCCGAGCGTTCCGGGATCCGGGCGCCCACCGCGAGCCCCATCCGCAGCGCCAGGTCCACTGCGGCCCGGTTGAGCACCGGTAGGGTGCCGGGGAATCCCAGGCAGACCGGACAGACGTTGTGGTTCGGCGGGGCCCCGAACGCCGTCTCGCAGCCGCAGAAGATCTTCGTGCGCGTGCGGAGCTGGGCGTGGACTTCCAGGCCGATCACGGCCTCGTACGTGGTTGGGTTGGAGGTCATTGGAGTCGCGGGCTCCGCGGCGCCGGGCGCTCGATGCTGCGAAACGAGGGGTATACTAGCACACGAGAATTCGACGACGGCCTCCTGCTGGTCGCACCGGGGACACGCCCTGTCCCCCCCATCCCGTCGCCCGTCGAGTCCCGCTCCCGGCCTCCCCGGGGTCCGCGACCGGGCTCCCGCCGCTCCGGCGTCGACGGTGGTCCGGGCGCGATACGGGCGGGAGCGGCCGGGGGGCGCGGAACGTCCGGGACGAACGGCCCGCAGTCCCCGCACGACGGGATCTTCCGAATCCTGTATGCTATGAGAACGAGCGTCGTTCCTCCGCCGTCCGCGGGGGAGCTTCTGCGTCAAACGGAGGCCCGATGAGAACTCCCCGCACAGTCCAGATCTTCCTGGTGGCGATGCTGTTCCTCGGCTCGGTGCCCGGCCTGGCGTCCGCGGGGGATGCGGACGAGGAGGCCCTCCGCGAGATCGAGGCGGTGATGAAGGAGCGGGTCGCCGAGCTCTACCGTGAGAAGAACGAGGACGGGCTTCGCTACCGCCAGGGCCGTTACTCCCACAACTACGAGAAGGTGGACGAGAACACCTACCTCGTCCCGTTCCACCGGGACACGGCCTTGAAGGACTCGATGGTCACGGAGCGGTTCACGCTGACGGTCACCCGCAACGGCAAGCGCTGGGAGGTGAGCGACGAGCTCCTCGAGGATTCCTATCAGGGGCTGACCCGTACCGTTCCGGGCGACGAGACCTTCCACGAGTTCGACGCCCTGGACCTCTCCCGGGAGGGACTCCACATCACGACGGGCGAGGGCAGCCTGGTACTGGACACGGAGATCGGAAAGCCGGTCAGCCTGCTGCTCACGGGAGAGGACCTGAAGTTCGCCTACGATCCGCCCACCACCGAGGACGACAGGCTGTTCGACATCGTCCTACGGGAGCGTCCGGAGGATCTGGAGCTCGATCCCGAGACGGTCCGGATCTGGTGCGACCCCGTTTCCTGCCAGGCGATCCTGGACTCGATCCCCGGGCTCCGGGATTCCTCGCTGGATGCGATCGACCCGCTCCTGAAGGACCGCTACGAGGACTGGCTCAAGGAGGTGACCGACCGGCGGAAGGAGGATCCGTTCGCGGGGTTCGGTTCGAAGCCCGAGGAGGAAAGCCATCGATGGTACAACCTCGCCATCAAGAAATCCGGTGGTGACAAGTACCTCGGCCTCTCCTATGACAGCTTCCGGCCCAAGGAGGTGCGCTTCTGGTCCTCCGAGATGGGCACCCTGTTCTCCTACTACGCGGACGAGACCCGGAACAGCGACACGACGGCCTACGACCTGGAGCTGCGCGATCAGGGCGAGGATCGCGACTACCAGCTCTGGGGGCTTCACGGCACCGTGGAGGTCGGCGTCGACCACGCCGAGACCGTCACCGGCGACGTCACCTTCAACCTCGTCACCAAGCGCGAGCTCCAGACGCTCCCGTTCTTCCTGATCACCGGCGACGTCATGAACGAGCGGTCCGGCGCCAAGAACTCCCGGCTGTTCGTCAACTCGCTGCAGAACGGCGCCGGCGAGGAGCTGACCTGGGTCCGCACCGGTCCGGCATCGGGTCTGGTGGTCCTCGCGGACACCGTTCCGGAGGGAACGCCGATCACCGTCCGGATGCAGTTCGAGAACCAGGACTCGCTGTACAAGCTGACCCCGTCCTTCACGTACATGAACCGGACGGGATGGCTCCCCTTCGTGCGGCCGATGGAGCTGGTGAACCAGTTCGACCTGACCGTGAAGAGCCCGAGCAAGTTCAAGGTCCTGGGTATCGGCGACAAGGTCTCCGAGGAGGAGGACGGGAAGTACCAGATCACGCGATGGACGTCGGACAGCCCGGTCGTCTTCCCGACGATCATCTTCGGCGACTACCACGAGGCCACGTCCAAGGTGAAGGCCACCAAGCCCGACGGGACGGAGATCCCCGTGACGGTCCACATGGACAAGGACACCATGGGGAACTTCCGGGTGTACATGTCGGCGGACGTGGGCACCCAGGCAGGGAACTTCCGGGGGGCTTTGGACGCCGGCCGGATCAGCCCGAAGCAGCTGCAGCAGATCGCCAACGAGGCCGCGAACTCGATCAACTTCTACGAGAAGCTGCTCGGCGTTGCCTATCCCTACGGGAAGCTGGACCTGGTCAATGACCCCAGCCCGGCCCTCTACGGGCAGGCGCCGTCGTCCCTCATCTTCCTGGGGACGCTGGCATTCGTCGGCGAGGGCCGGATGGCCGACCTCGGTGGGGGGAGCACGACCTTCTTCACGAAGGGGCTGGTGCCCCACGAGGTGGCGCACCAGTGGTGGGGCTCGACCACGACGAACCGCAACTACTTCAACTACTGGTTCGTGGAGAGCCTCGCCGAGTACTCCTCCGCCCTTTACCTCGAGGCGGCGTACGGGCGGAAGACCTACCTGGATCAGGTCGACGTCTGGAAGCGGGAGATCGACCAGGCCGAGCTGGTCCGGAGTGTGCAGGACGCGGACACCGTGCAGGTGGGCGATCGACGTGCGGCCCTCTACTCGAAGGGCCCCTACGCGTTCCACATGATGCGCGAGACCTTCGGGGACGAGCGCTTCTTCGCGTTCCTCAAGTCGCTGGCGCAGGAGTTCGAGGGGGAGGCGATCGTCACACGGGACATCCAGAAGGTGGCCGAGAAGTCCTTCGGGATGAGCATGGAGTGGTTCTTCGACCAGTGGATCCGGGGCTCCGGGATCCCGGCCCTGGAGGTCACCTACTCGACCCGGCAGGTGGAGGACGGGACCTACCTGCTGACCGGGCAGGTGAAGCAGCAGGTCGTGCTGGGCCAGGATCACGACGTGGTCGACGGCGAGTACTACCAGGGGATCGTGCCGATCAGCGTGCAGCTCAAGAAGGAGGAGCGCCGCTACAAGGTGGTGCTGAAGGGAGAGAGCACGCCGTTCCAGTTCTCGATACCGGAGAAGCCGAAGCACGTCGAGGTGAACAAGGACGGTGAGATGCTGGCCTACCTTCAGGTGAAGGGGGACTGAGCGGCGGGGCGCCCGCGGCCAGGGCCAGGCCGCGGGCTCTTGCGGTTTCCCGGCAGCTAGCCGGTGCCGCGAAGGGGCAGGCCGTCGCGGGCCGCCCGTCGTAGCAGGTCGCAGGGCTCGAAGCGCGGGCCGAGGGCGGCCGCCAGCGCCTCCAGCCGTTCCACGACGGCCGCGGCCCCGAGGGTGTCGCCGTGGCGCAGCAGGCCGCCGCGGAACGGCGGGAACCCGGTGCCGAGGATCATGGCCAGGTCGAGGTCCCCGGGCTCGGAGACGATGCCGTCCTCCACGCAGCGGGAGGCCTCGTCCAGCATGCGGAGCACGCAGCGCTCGGTGATCGCCTCCGTTCCGGGCGCCGGCGCGTCCCCCTCCCGGAGCCAGGAGGTCACCTCCGGGTCCGGCTCCGGCCGCTTCTCCCCGTACCGGTAGAAGCCGCGGCCGGACTTCTTCCCGAGGCGCTTCTCCCGGATCATCCGGTCCAGTCCCGAGGCGTCCCCCATGCGCTCGCCGAAGGCCTCGCGCAGGATGCCCGCCACGTGGGCGGCGACGTCGATCCCGACCTGGTCGAACAGGGCCAGCGGCCCCATGGGCATCCCGAACCCCATCAGCGCCCGGTCCACGGCGGCGATGGAGGCCCCGTCCCGGACGAGCAGCACCGCCTCGTTCATGTAGGGCGCCAGGATGCGGTTCACGAGGAAGCCCGGCCCGTCGCGGACCACCACCGGCATCTTCCCCAGGCGCTTGGCCAGCGAGTAGATCGTCGCCACGGCGACGTCGTCGGAGCGCTCGCCGCGGATCACCTCCACCAGCGGCATCCGGTCCACCGGGTTGAAGAAGTGCATGCCCACGAAGCGCTCGGGCCGGCGGAGCCGGGAGGCGATGGTGGTGATCGGCAAGGAGGACGTGTTCGAGGCCAGGACGCAGCCCTCGGAGACCTCGGCCTCGAGCTCGGTGAGGACGCTCCACTTGACCTCGAGCTTCTCCACCACGGCCTCGATGACCGCGTCCACGGTGGCGAAACCGGAGTAGTCCAGGGTCGGGCTGATTGCCCCCATCGCGCGCTCCATCTCCCGGGGCTTCATGCGCCGGCGCTTCACGGCGCGCCCGAAGATCCCCGCGGCGGCCTCCATGCCTGCCGCCAGCGCCTCGTGCCGGATGTCCTTCATCCGGACCGGCACGCCGTTCCGCGCCAGGAGCCAGGCGATCCCGCCCCCCATGGTGCCCGCCCCGAGCAGCCCGGCACGGTCCACGTCCCGGGGCCGTACGTCCCCGGAGACGCCGGTGCGCTTCTTGATGGCGTTCGTGGCCTGGAAGAGGCCGATGAGGTTCTTGGAGACGTCGCCGGCGACGAGCTCCCCGACCAGGCGGGCCTCCTCCGCGAGGCCCCGGGCCAGGGGCAGGCGGTACGCGTTCGCGATCGAGGTCAGGATGCGCGGCGGGGCAGGGTAGTGGGGGCCGGCGGTGCGGGCGACCCGCTTCCGGGCTGCCCGGAACACGACGCTCCGGCCGATGGGGTTCCCCTCCAGCAGGGTCTTCATGAGCCCTCGGCCGCGCCGGCGCGCCGCCGCCGGCACGCCGCGATCCGCGGCCAGGAGTGCCAGGGAGGCCGCCTCCCGCCGCAGGTACTCGGGGGGCACGACGCGATCCACGAGCCCCGCGCGCCGGGCGCGGCCGGCGTCCAGGTTGCGCCCGGTGAGGATCAGGTCGAGGGCCGTCCCGAGGCCGACGAGACGGGGGAGCCGCTGGGTGCCGCCGAAGCCGGGCAGGATGCCGAGCCGCACCTCGGGCAGCCCGAGGCGCACCCGACCGTCGTCCGCCGCCAGCCGGAGATCGCAGGCGAGGATCAGCTCCATGCCGCCGCCGAGGCAGACGCCGTTGACCGCGGCGGCGGTAGGGAAGGGGAGGTCGGCGATCCCCTGGAACACGGCCTGCCCCCGGGCCGCCAGCGCCGTCGCCTCCGCGGGGTCGGTGATCCGTCCGATCTCCGAGACGTCGGCCCCGGCGATGAAGCTGCCTTCCTTGCCCGACGCGATCACCAGGCCCCGGATCCGGTCCCGGGCCGCGGCGGCGTCGCGGCACCTGGCCTCCAGGCACTCCATCACCGCCATCGACAGCACGTTCACCTTCTCGCCGGGGACGTCGAGGACGAGCCAGCCGACGCCGCTCTCGTCGATCCGCAGGTGGACGGGCTCGCTCACGACGGCATCCCCTCGGGGCGCTCCAGGACCATGGCGCCCCCCTGGCCGCCCCCGATGCAGAGCGTCGCCAGGCCGTGCCGCGCGCCGCGCCGCGCCATCTCCATCAGGAGGGTCAGCACCAGCCGCGCCCCGGTCGCCCCCACGGGATGGCCCAGGGCGATGGCCCCGCCGTTGACGTTCAGCCTCCCGGGATCGACCCGTCCCAGCGGCTCGTCCCGATCCAGGTGCCGGCGGGCGAAGTCGGCGGACTCGAAGGCCTGCAGGCAGGCCAGCACCTGGGCGGCGAACGCCTCGTTGATCTCCACCACCTCCATGGCATCCAGGGGAAGCCCCGCCCTGCCCAGGGCGATCGCCGAGGCGTAGACCGGACCCAGCCCCATGCGGGCCGGGTCGAGCCCGGCGAAGCCCCAGGAGCGGATGCGGCCGAGCGCCGGCAGCCCGCGCTCGCGCACCAGCTCCTCCGAGGCCACGACCACGGCCACGGCGCCATCGGTGACGGGGCAGGCGTTGCCCACGGTGACCGTGCCGTAGCGCCGGTCGAAGTAGGGCCGCAGCTTCGCGAGGGCCTCCAGGGTCTGGTTCTCCCGGGGGCCGACGTCCCGGGCCACGAGCTTCCGGTAGCGCGGCGGGATGGCCACCGGGACGACCTCCTCGGCCAGTCGCCCCGCGGTCCAGGCCTCGGTGGCCCTCCGGTGGCTCTCCAGGGCGAAGGCATCCTGCTCCTCCCGGGAGATGCCGAACTCCCGGGCCAGGAGCTCCGCGGTCTCGCCCATGTTCAGGCCGCACGTGTGGTCGGTGAGGCCGACCTCGAGGGCGACCACCGGCTTGAAGTGCCGCGGCCGGAACGCAAGCAGGGCGCTCAGGCGCGCCCCGGCGGAGCGGGCCCGGAAGAGCCGGAAGAATGCCGCCTTCGCCTCCTCCGAGAACAGCAGGGGGATGCGGGACATCGACTCCGTGCCGCCCGCCAGGACCACCCGCGCGTCGCCGGCCCGCACCCGCCGCGCCGCGTCGGCGATCGCCTGCATGGCCGACGCGCAGTTGCGGTTCACCGTGAAGGCGGACACGCGCTCGGGAACCCCGGCGAGGAGGGCGGCGACCCGGGCGAGGTTCGTGGCCTCGGCGGGCTGTGCGATGTTGCCGACGATGACCTCGTCGACCTCCTCCGGGCGGAAGCCGGAGCGCTCCAGCGCCTCGCGGAGGACGACGCGCATCAGCTCGTGGGCCGGGACGGAGGCGAGATCGGTCCCCGACTTCGCGAAGGGGGTGCGGGCCCCGTGGACGACGAAGGCCTCCGCTGCAGGTTGCATCCGATCCGCTCCGCTGCGCCCCGCGGACGAGGCGGAAGGAACCATCGCTTCATTCTATCACCTGCGGGCGCGCCGGCAGCGTTTTCCCGGGGCGCGTGCAGGGCCGCGCGGGAGCGAGGCGGTCCGCCTGTCGAACCGCGGGTCCTCGGGGGGAACCCTAGACGGGGCTGCGGGAGTACTCCTCCACGAGAAGGTCGAGCAGCGCCTCGGCGCGCTCACCCTCCATCTGGTCGATCCGGTCGTGGATCTCGTCGAGCAGGCGGCGGGCCTCCTCGGTCCCCTCCATCTCGCCGGCGATCCGGTGGATCCGGAAGGCGTGGTGAACCCCCGCCGCACCCTGGGCGAAGGCCAGCAGGGCCATCGGGACCGGCGCGATCTCCGCGAGCACCGGCAGGGCGATCCGGAGGAGCGTCCGGGCGTGGTGGTGGTCCCGGTGCCGGTTCCGCCGCACGTCCCGGACCACGCGCTCCAGCCGCTCGTCGTCGAGCACGAGCGGGTGCCCGCCGCGCCGCAACTGGAACTGCTGGTGGGCCATCCGCCGGTGGTCGCGTCCCGGGCGGACACGGCCCAGGTGATCGTCGGCGATCACGAAGCGGCCCTTCGACCGTTCCACCCGGTAGCCGGCGGGATCATCTCCCAGGCCCTCGTAGAGCACGCCCCGCCCGCCGTCCTTGCCGCCCACGGAGTAGATGCCGCAGAGGATCTCGTGATCCTGCTCGTGCCGGTTGAGGGTGACCGCCGGGAGGATCAGCCACCAGACCGGGGCCGCGGTGGGCCGGTCCTGCAGCTCCAGGACGACCTTGCGGGCCTGCAGGCGGGCCGAGGCGATCGCCGCCGCGAGCGCGCGGTGGAGGGGCGGCACGGCCGTCTCGTCCCGGAGCGCCCCCAGGCGGTCCATCCCCTCGGAGGCGAAGGCCTCCCGCAGGTCGTCCAGCCCGGGCCCCGTGGCCCCGCGCAGCAGCCCGTCCAGGGCGCCGCAGCACGGAGAGTCGATCCCGTAGCGGCGCCAGACCCCGAGCCGGAACGGCTCGGCGGGGGAGGGGAGATCCTCGCAGGCCACGTGGGCGTTGATCTTGGCCACGAACAGCGAGAACCCCCGGTCGGCCGGGGCGTACGAGAAGTGCTGCTCGGCCAGCGAGGCGGCCCCCCACTCGTAGCGCCCGCCCAGGCTGGCGACCCGGAAGGGGGCGTGGCGCGCGAACTTCAGCGGCGGGAGCATGTACTGCACGAAGCCGCGCTGGAAGGCCTCGACGCACTCGGACTCCGACTCGTCGCTGCAGGTGACCTGCAGGGCCCCGACCGCCGCCGGCGCCTGGGACACGGCCCAGAAGTGG
>JASFRI010000009.1:0-26022 GCA_050115015.1 Acidobacteriota bacterium | reverse complement strand
CACCCGGGAACTGACCAACCTCAGCCAGTATGCGAGTCTCGGCTGGGGGCTGGAGGACGAGCGGAACCGGGGAAGCGTGTACGCCTCCTGGGGGCGCACCGAGAACCCGCGCCTCGGAGCCACCGAGGAGGCCGAGGCGAGCCCGACGCCGGGCGCGGACCCCGGGTTCCAGGTGGTCCGGACGCGGACGGACTACTGGCTCCTCTCGACCGGATACGGGCGCAGCTTCTCGCGCGCCTGGGGGTTCTCGGCCCGGCTGGACGGTAGCGCGGCGCGCTATGAAGACCCCGCCCTGGCAGACAACGAGAGCTATTCCCTGGTGCTGGGGGCGGATCACCGTGCCTCGGTCTGGAACGCCTGGAACCTCGGCCTGCGCTACTCCCTGTTCGATTCCCAGGACTTTCCCACCGCGGTGTTCTCTGCGGTCCAGGGGGGGGCGACCCACCAGATCACCCGGAGGCTGTCGGCGAGCTGGCTGCTGGGTGTGGTCCTCAAGCAGGACCAGGCGATCCGCGGCGACACGGTGGAGCTCGGGGGCGTCCTCTCCGGGACGGACCGGCTCTACGGCGACGCCGGGTTCGCCGGGGAATACCGCCGGTCGCGCTGGAACGTGGGATACAACCGGGAGTTCACGTCCGGCTCCGGTGTCCGGGTCGCCGTACGGCGCGACTCCTTCTCGGCAGGGGCCGGATGGGACGTCGGCCGCGCCGACGGGATCGGCGTCTCGGTCTCCCTGGCGCGGAGCCGCGGCGTCGAGCTGGACCTGGACACGCGGGTCCTGGAACTGAACTACTCACGGCCGATCGCCGGGGGCTGGTCGGCGCAGCTGGCGGCCCAGGTGGTGGACCAGGCCGCGGACAGCGACGGTGGTCCGGGCACGTATCGCGAGGAGGTCTACTCGGTGCTCTTCCGGTACGCCGGCCAGAGGAGGACGTGATGGATACGTCGGCCCTGATCGGTACCTACACGCGGATGGCGTGGCGCAAGCGCTGGTATCTGGTGATCCCGCTCATCCTCTGCCTCGCTGGAGCGTTCGCGGTCCTCAAGCTCGTGCCCCCGGAGTTCATGGCCACGACGGTGATCCTCGTCCAGCCGCCGAACATCCCCTCGGAGTACGTGAAGCCCACCGCGACCACGTCCATCGAGGGGGGCATGAAGACGATCCAGCAGCAGGTGACGAGCCGGACGCGCCTGGAGACCGTCGCGCGGGACCTCAACCTGTTCCCCCAATCCCTGGACGCCAGGATGCAGGAGCAGCGCATCGAGGACATGCAGAAGCGGATCTCCCTGCGCACCAAGGAGCGCAGCAGCTTCGCCATCTCCTACCGGTCCGGAGATCCCGTCCTCGCGGCCCGGATCGCCAACCGGCTGGCGGATCTCTTCATCGAGGCGAATGCCCAGACGCGTCAGGAGGAGGCACGGAACACCTCCGAGTTCCTGGGCGACGAGCTGGAGAGGATCCGCGGCGAGCTGGTACGGCAGGAAGCGGCGATCGCGGAGTTCAAGCGCAAGAACCAGGCGGAGCTGCCGCAGCAGCAGGACGCGAACCTGCGCACCCTGGAGGGGCTGCAGCGCGACCTGAGGGACAACCAGCTCTCGCTGGAGCGCGCCCGGGATCGCCGCACCCTCCTGCAGGCGCAGATGGGGAGCATGGAGCGCTTCGAGCTGGGCGAGGTCGAGTCGGCGGACCCGGACGATCCCCGGGTGCAGCTGATGAAGGCGAAGAAGGACCTGGCGGAGCTCCGCCTGCGCTACACGGATCGTTACCCTGACGTGCAGCAGCTTCAGGCCCGGGTCGACGCGCTGCAGAAGGAGGTGGCCTCGCTTCCGGCGGATTCGGATGCCCCGCCCGGGGTCCTGTTGAACCCGGCCTTCGAGCGGCTCCAGACCGAGGTCCAGGCGATCGACCTGGAGATCTCCCAGCTCGAGGAGGAGATCGATCGGATCAAGGAGGACGTCGCCCGCTACCGCGCGCGCGTGGAGAACGCGCCTTCGCGGGAGCAGGAGCTCCTGAGCCTCACTCGCGACTACAACACGCTGGAGAGCAAGTACCAGGACCTTCTGCGCAAGAAGACCGACGCCGAGATCGCCGAGACCCTGGAGCGCGAGCGGCAGGGGGAGCAGTTCGTGGTGCTGGACCGGGCCCGTCCGCCCGCGACGCCCTACCGGCCGGATCCGATCCAGACCATCGCCGTGGGCATCCTGCTCGGCCTCGCCATCGGGGGCGGGATCGTGGCCTTGCAGGAGGTGCTCCGGCCGACGTTCTACGCCCCGCAGCAGGTCCAGGAGGCCACGGGCGTCCCGGTCCTGGCCGCCGTTCCGATCATCAAGGTGCCGCGTCGCCGACGGGCGGCCGCCAAGGGAGGCTCGTGATGAACGAGTTGCAGGGCAAGGACGTACGCCGGAGCACGGATGTGATCCTCGTGAACCGGTTCCGTCCCGATCCCCTGGTGGTGCTCCTGGATGCCCCCCACTCCGCCGCCGCCGAGGAGTACCGGAAAGTGCTGGCGGGCGGGCTGGGGCCCGGGGAGGGGGCCTCGGAGGGGACCCTTGCGGTGGTCAGCGCGCTGCCGGGGGAGGGGAAGTCGCTGACCGCGGTGAACCTCGCGCTCGCCCTTGCCGAGCACTTCCCGCGCAAGGTCCTGCTCGTGGATTTCGACCTCCGGCGCCCCGCCCTGGAGGGATTCCTCGTGGAGAAGCGTCGTCGCGGTCTATCCGAGGTTCTCCGGGGGAGCGCGAAGCTCGAGGAAGTGATCCAGAACTGTGCCCGGGAGAAGCTGTCGGTGGTAACCGCGGGATGGAAGCGCGAGACGGCGGCGCAGGAGCTGGAGCCGCGGGTGGTGTCGCGGCTTCTGGGGCGGTTGCGGGAGCGCTTCGACATCGTCGTTGCCGACTGTCCCCCACTGCTGCCCTTCGCCGAGACCCGGCACCTGGCCCGGGTGTCGGATCACGTCCTGCTGGTGGCCCGGGCGGAGGTCACCCCGCGATCGGCGCTGCAGGAGGCGGTGGAGTTGCTGGATCCCGATCGGCTCCTCGGGGTGCTGCTCAACGCCATGCCGGCCCGGAGATGGCAGCGTTACGGCTACCGCTATGCGTACCGCTGGCGAGGGGCCGAGGAAGAGAGCGACTAGGAATCCGGCCTTTGGGCCGTTCGAGGTGAGGAGGGTGGTGGTGAAGCAGGAGAGGGATCCGGAGCGGCGGCAGGCAGGCAGCCGTCCGAGACATGGCAGGCGCCCTTTGTCCGGGTGGGGCAGGGCGACCGGCGGCGAGCGCGAGAGACAAGGC
This sequence comes from Acidobacteriota bacterium, assembly GCA_050115015.1. Taxonomy (GTDB): domain Bacteria; phylum Acidobacteriota; class Polarisedimenticolia; order CBDVAL01; family CBDVAL01; genus JASFRI01. Next base: position 22,737 of record JASFRI010000009.1, on the reverse strand, counting down.
ACACATCGCGCAAGGAGAAGGTCATGAGACAGCTGGCAGTCCTGGGGGGCGCTCCGGCGTCGGCCCGGGAGATACCGATGAATCAACCGACCCTGCCGAAGATCGAGGAGGTCGACGGGGCGCTGGCCGACGTGCTCAGCAGCGGACAGGTGACGAACCACCGCTACGTGCGGCGGGTCGAGGAGAAGGCCGCGGAGTACCTCGGCGTGCGTCACGCCGTGGCGGTCTCGAGCTGCACCTCGGGGCTGATCCTGGGGATCCAGGCCCTCGACCTCGAGAGGCCCCGGGTTCTGGTGCCCTCGTTCACGTTCCCGGCGACGGCGCATGCCGTGACCTGGAACGGCCTCGAGCCGGCCTTCCTCGACTGCGAGGAGGATACGTTCAACGTGTCCCTCGAGTCGATGGAGTCCCGGATCGACCCGCGCACCGGAGCCCTCGTCGCGGTGCCGATCTTCGGCAATCCCGTGCAGGGAAGGAAGATCCGAGCCATAGCCGACCGCCGGGGGCTGCCGGTGATCTACGATGCGGCCCACGCGCTGGGGGCGCGGCATTCGGGTGTTCCGATCTCGGAGCACGCGGACCTGGCGGTCTTCTCGCTGGCGCCGACGAAGGTCGTCCCCGCCGGCGAGGGCGGGATCGTGGCCACGAACGACGACGAGCTGGCGCGACGGCTCCGGATCGGTCGGAACTACGGGAATCCCGGTGATTACGACTGCGAGTTCGCGGGTCTGAACGCGAGGATGAGCGAGTTCCACGCGGTCATGGCGCTGTTCGGCCTGGAGCGGCTCGATGCGGCCATCGTCCGCCGGGGAGAGCTCGTGTCGCGCTATCGCGGGCTGCTGGAGGGCATCCCGGGCGTCGGGTTCCAGCAGATCCGCGACGGAGATCGTTGCACCTACAACTACTTCGCCATCAGCGTCGAGCCGGACCGGTTCGGCCTCGATGTCACCGAGCTGGCCCAGGCGCTGCGGGCGGAGAACATCGGCTGCCGGCGGTATTTCTATCCGCCGCTGCATCGCCAGCGCATCTACGCCGGGAAGGACATGGACGCCGCCGGGCTGGAGGTGACGGACCGGGTCGCCGACCGGGTCCTGTGTCTCCCCCTGTTCACGCATCTGGAGTTCGAGGAGCTCGATCTCGTGGCGGAGGTCGTGCAGGAGATCCAGGAGCGTGCCCCGGTGGTCCGGGAGACCCTCTCGAGTCCGGTGGTTCGCTCGGTGGGAGGTGTGCGATGAGTCAGGCGAGAAAGCTCCAGGAGCTGGACATCCCCGCCCCCCGCACCCGCCCCGAGGTCGTGGATGCCACGGAGGGGCCGGAGGAGATCCTCACCGCGCGAGAGGCGCAGCGGTTCCTGAAGATCGGCCGTACCAAGCTCTGGGATCTCACCCGGAGCCATGAGATCCCCGCGTACCGGGTCGGGCGAGGCGATCGATCCTCACTGCGCTACAAGCGCAGCGAGCTGATGCGCTGGCTCGAGGCGAACCGGGTCGGCAAGCCCCTTCGTTGAAGCGTGGCGCTGCTGCCATCGTGCTACTGGTCGCCGGTCTGCTGGCCTACGCGGGAGGCTACGAGGTAAGGCACGTCGTCCTGGAGCGCGTCGTCCTTCCGGGCGGAGGGCCGCACCTCGTGATTGGACAGATCTCGGATGTCGATTTCCGCGGGCTGGGCGTGCGGGAGAGGCGGGCCCGGGAGATCCTGCAGACGCGGGTCCATCCGGATCTCGTGGCTGTCACCGGAGACCTCCTGGAATTCCGCCACGAGGTGGATGCGGATCGGGCGCTGGAGGCGATCGAGTACCTGGAATCGCTCCCGGCCCCCCTGGGTATCTACTGGGTTGCCGGGGAGTCCGAGGCTCGCCATCTTGATAGTCTACGGTCGCTGGTCGCCGGACGGCGGCTGCGGCTCCTGAACAACGAGGAGGTCCGGTTGCCGTTCGAGGGTACCGAGGTGAGCCTGTTCGGGCTCGGGAGGAACGAGGCCCGCTTCGAGGCGGTTCCCGGAGCGCCGGGGATCCGGGCCCATGCCGCCGGTCTGTTCTCGCCCCTTGTGGATGCCTCGCCGGAGGCTGCCTCCTGGAGGGACTACCGCGTGGAAGGCATGTTGCGGTTCGAGGACGCCGAGGACTACGTCGGGGTGCTGGCCTACGTCCCGCCGTCGGGGGGATGGGGATACGGCCTCCTCCGGCACCGGGACCAGCGTGCGTTCCACCTCCGGCGGTTCGGCGGCGCCTCCGAGCTCGAGTGGGAGGTCGCGAACGGCTCCTCGTTTCCCCCGGGAACCCCCCTGCGCTACGAGCTCGAGGTGGGCGGCACCACGGTCGGGAACCGCATCCGGGCGCGGGTCTGGGAGGACGGCGTGCCGCGGCCGGAGGGGTGGGATCTGGTCGCCTGGGATCGCGGCGCCGATCGTCCCGCCTCGGGAGCCGCCGGCGTCTGTGTGAAGGGGGGCGGCGACGAACGCTACTTCGGCCCCTGGACGGTCGTCGACAGCGCCACCGGAGCGCGGATCGGCGGACGCGGGCTGGAGGCCTTCGACGCCACCGATGGCACCTGGCGGTTCCGGTCCGTGCTGCGGGACTGGGCTCCCGCCGGTGACGGACCGCGGCCTACCCGCATCCTCCTCGCCCACAATCCCGATGTGGTCCTGGAGATGGAGGCCCAGGGTGTGGGACCGGTCGACCTGGTCCTGGCCGGCCACACGCAGGGGGGACAGGTGCGGCTGCCATGGTTCGGTGCGCTCTACACCGGCACCGAGCTGGGGAGGAGACACGCGGCCGGCCTGTCGCGCTACCACGAGCGCCTGCTCTACGTGAACCGCGGGCTCGGGACCTCCCTCGTTCCCATCCGCTTCCTGGCGGCGCCGGAGGTGACCGCGCTGGAGCTCCCCCTGGCCGGGGGCCGCGCGGAGGGGGAGCGATGAGCAACGGCTCCGTTCGCGCCGACGTGCGCATCCAGGCGGCCGATCCGCCCCGCTACTATCCCGCCGTCAAGCGGCTGACGGATCTGGTCCTCGTCGGAGGCGGCCTCCTCGTGCTCTGGCCGCTGATGCTCGGGATCGCCGCTGCGATCCGGGTCACCTCTCGCGGGCCGGCGCTCTTCCGGCAGCTGCGGGTCGGGAAGGGCGGGCGCAACTTCCTGATCTACAAGTTCCGGACCATGACCGTCGGGGTCAAGTCGAGCGGTCCGCTGGGCACCGTCGCGGGCATCTACGAGCAGATCGCCCCGGACGATCCGGCGGTCACCCCGCTGGGGCGGCGGCTCCGGCGCTACGGGCTGGACGAGCTCCCACAGCTCCTGAACATCCTGAAGGGCGACATGAGCCTCGTGGGCCCCCGGCCGACCATCCCGGAGCAGGTCCGCGAGTACGGACCCTTCGAGCGGCGCCGCCTCGAGGTGCACCAGGGGATCACCGGCCTGGCGCAGGTCAGCGGGCGGAACGCCCTGACCTGGCCGGAGCGCATCCGGCTGGACGTGCAATACGTGGACACGCGGTCCAACCTCGGCGATCTCCGGCTGCTGGCCACGACGTTCTGGCGGGTGTTCTTCAAGCGTAGCCTGAGAGCCTAGCGCATCATGGCCAGCCACCTGCCCGCAACCGCCCCGGTTCGCGAGACGACGTCGACACCGGCGGACCGGGCGGCGTTCCGAGCGCCGGCTCCCGCGGCGCCCGGGAGGGCGCGTCTCTGGAGGCCGAAGCTCCGCCATGTTCTGCGGTGGGCGCTGGCGGTCCTGCTCTACCGTAGCGGGTGCCTGACCGTGTACGACCGATGGCGGCGTCGGGGGATGCGCGAGGGAGAGCTGCTGGTGCTCCGCTACCATCGGGTCATCCCCGACGACGAGCCGGAGCCCGTGTATCGTCTGGGCGTGCACCGCCATTCCTTCGCGGGACAGATCCGTCACCTCGCCCGGCGAGCGCGGCTGGTGGACCTGGACGGCGCCCGTGCGTTCCTCGCCGCGCAGGATCACGGGCCGGGCCGGCGCGTGCTGGTCACCCTGGACGACGGCTACCGGGACAATCACAGCGAGGCGGCGCCCGTCCTGCGAGGCGCACGGGTCCCGGCGGTGGTGTTCGTGACCACCGGGCACGTGGGGGGCGCCCGGTTCCTCTGGGAGCGGCTGAAGAACGTCGTCGAGACGCCCGGGCGGCGGGAACTCCCGCTGCCGGGAGGGGAGGCGATCCGGCTGACGGCATCGAACCGGACACGCCGCGACGCGTTCCGGCGCCTTCACCGGTGGCTCCAGTCGCTCCCGGCGCGGGACGCCGAGGCGTTGCTCCGGCTGTGGGAGGCTTCCGGCGGCGGATCGCCGCGCAACGACGGCCCGCTGTCCTGGGAGGAGGTGCGTGACCTGCACCGGGACGGCATCTGGATAGGCTCTCATACGGTAAGCCACCCGCGCCTGTCGAGCCTGGACGCCGAGACGCTGCGACGTGAGGTCACCGCCTCCCGGCAACGCCTCGAGGAGGAGCTGGGCGGTGCGATCCGGAGCTTCGCCTACCCCTCCGGCGACCTGGACGAGCACGTCGTCATGGAGGTGAAGCGCGCGGGCTACGACATCGCTTTCACGACGCGCCCGGGCACGAACGCGCCCGGCGCGGATCCCCTCCGGGTACACCGGAAGGGGATCGCCGGGCCCAGCTCCGAAACACCATGGGGCCGGTTCTCGCCGTCCCTGTTCCAGGCGGAGCTGTCGGGGCTCTACGATGCCCTCCTGCGGCGCGCGCCGGCGATCGAGGGGGGGGCACTGCGGAGCGTGCGCACCCGTGGGTGAGACCGGGGACCGACGCTTCAAGGAGCGCATCCGCGACCGCTTCGACGCGAGGGCCCGGGCCTACGAGGACGGGCGCGAGAGCGACGCCGGCTTCCGTCGGCAGGCGACGTGGATCCTGGAGGCGGCCGGGCGCGGCGCCGGCCGCACCGTCCTGGAGGTGGGATGCGGTGCCGGCAGCCTGCTGCAGCCGCTCCGCGAGCGGGGGTTCCGGTCGACCGCGATGGACCTGTCCGCGGCCATGGTCGCCGGCTACGTTCGACGGGCGCGCCGCCTCGGCCTGGCGCCGCGAGTGGTGCGGGCGGATGCCGAGGACCTGCCGTTCGCGGAGAGTGCGTTTGACGCCGTGGTGGCGATCGGGCTGCTGGAGTACCTTCCCGCGCCGCGCCGCTTCCTCCGGGAGGCCCGTCGCGTCCTGCGCCCGGGGGGGAGCCTGCTGCTCAGCGTGCCCGCGGCGGGCTCGCCGAACGCCCTGGCCGCCGGGGCGTTCCGCGCGCTGCCGGCCGGGATCCGGGCCCGGATCCTCGGCCGGCGGGCCGAGGAGCTCCCCGCCGCGTCATCGCGCCCCGTCGGCGCGGGGCGGCTCCGCCGGGAGCTCTCCGAGGCGGGATTGAGGCCCGGCGCACGACGTTACAGCCGGTTCGTCTGCTTCCCCTGGAACCGGTTGGCGCTGCGCTCGAGCGAGCGTGTCGCCGGCTGGCTCGAGCCGCTGGGAAGGGTGCCGATCCTGGGACGGCTGGGCTCCCAGCTCCTGATGGCGGCTCATCGACCCCCGGAAGAGGGGTAGGATCGGGCTCATGGCTGCGGTGGGACGGATACGGCTCCTCTACCTGATCGGCTCCCTCGACCGGGGGGGGACGGCGGTGCACCTCACGGAGCTCGTGCGCCGGCTGGATCCGGACCGGTTCGCGGTCGAGATCTGCTGCCTCGGACAGGCCGGGCCACTGGCGGAGGGGGTGCGCGAGCGAGGGATCGTCGTGCACGAGCTCGGCGTCCCCGTCGTCTACCGTCCGGGATTCGCGGAGGGGATGTTCCGGCTGTCGCGCCTGGTGCGCCGGGGAGGCTACGGGATCGTCCACGGTCTGCTCTTCGCCGCGGACGTCTTCGGGACCCTGGCCGCGAGGATCGGCGGTGCTCCGGTGGTGGTCAACTCGCGGCGGATGATGCCTTCCGACGAGCGGCCGCGCCGGCGGCGGGCCTACCGTCTGGCGAACCGGTGGGTGGACCGCAGCGTGGCCCCCTCCGAGGCCGTCCGCCGGTCCTGCCTGGAGCTGGAGGGGGGGGCCCCGGAGAGGGTCGTGACCATCCACAACGGCATCGACCCGGCGCGGATCCGGGGAGCCGCCCCCGCGGAGGACCTCCCCGCCGGGGACGGGCCATGGATCCTCACCGCCGGGGGCATCAACCCGCTGAAGGGGCACGAGACGCTGGTGCGCGCGCTTCCGGCGATCCTGGAACGCATCCCCGCCGCGAGGGTCGCCGTTGCCGGCGACGGCCCGCTCCGGGATCGGGTCGTGGCCCTGGCCGAGCGCCTGGAAGTGCGGCACGCACTGGTCCTGCTGGGGGTGCGGAGCGACATCCCATCGCTGCTCGCCCGGGCCGACCTGTTCGTCCAGCCCTCCGACTCCGAGGGGATGTCCAACGCCGTGCTGGAGGCCATGGCCGCCGGACGGGCGGTGGTCGCGACGGCCGTCGGGGGAAACCCGGAGGTGGTGGACGACGGGACAACGGGGTCCCTCGTGCCGCCGGGGGATCCGCCGGCGCTGGCGCAGGCCGTGATCGACCTGCTGCAGGACACCGAGAAGAGCCGCCGCTTTGGCGCGTGCGGCTCGAACCGCGTGGATCGGGAGTTCACCGTGCAGCGCATGGCGGAGGCCACCGCGACCTTCTACGACGGCTTGATCGTCGCCACGGAACTGGCCCCGGCGAGCGGCGAGACCGTCCGGTGAGACCCGTCCGTCATCAACGGCGCCGCGGCGCGGAAGGGCCCGCGGCCCGGGGCCGCGGCCACCCCTCCCGTGGAACCACCTCCACCAGGGGCGAGATGATCGGGCTGGCGGCGTTCCTCGTGATCTGGGCGCTGGCCACGAAAGCCCTGCCGTTCGCGCGAGAGGCGTCGGGGTTCACCTTCGCCTTCGCGGTCCTGCTGCTCGCGCGCCGCTCGCTCTACCTCGGGACATCGCTTTACGCCCTCAGCTTCTCGTTCGTTCCCCTGTTTCCCGGACGGCTTCTCGGTGTGCCCGCTCTCAACGTCACGAACCTGATGAAGCTGGGGCTCGCCGGCGTTGCCGCCTCCACCCTCGCCGCCTCGAAGGGAGAGCGCGCAGTCGGCCGTCCTGCCATCACCGTGGTGCTTGTCACCTATGTCTGGCTGCTCGCCTCGGTGTTCATGGCCGTCATGGGGACCGGTATTGCCATGGGACACGGCCTGGACCTCTGGTGGAAGTACGTCCTGGCGACGCTTCCACTGTTCGCGGCAGTCGGAGTGGCGCGGCAGGGGGGGCGGGGTCCTGCGTTCCTTCTCGGTGCCCTGGCAGTCTCGCTAGTCATCCTCTGCATCTGGGCGTACGTGGAGTACCAGATCGACCTCCGCGGCGCCGGACGGACCATCCGCATGGCGGGACGTTTCGGCCAGGCGAACAACTTTGGCGGCTTGCTGGCTATCGTGCTCCCCGGCTTTGTGGCACTGGCCTGGGAGGGGCCGGACCGCCGCCGGCGCCTCGCCGGCTGGTTCGGATGCGGGATCGTCGGCATCTGCTTGCTTTCCACCGCCAGCCGGGGGTCGCTGCTGGCAGGCGGACTGGCGTTCCTGGCCCTCGGGATCCTCCGCTATCGCGGCCTGCTGGTGTTGTTCGTTGCCGCCGCCATCCTCGCTGGACCGTACCTTCTTCCGGACCAGGTGAAGAACCGCTTCACGGACGCGCTCGAGTCCGGCGAGGATGAGGGCGAAGTCGACAATTCGACGGAGATCCGGAAGATGATGTACACGTTCGCCCCGGTGGCGTTCCAGGACAACCCGGTGTTCGGCGCGGGCCTCGGGGGGTTTCCCACGATTGCCCTCAACCATGGGCGCCCCGAACTGGCCCGGTCCACGCATTCCTGGTATCTGCAGGTGTTCACGGAGATGGGACTGGTCGGCCTTGCGTTGTTCGGCCTCCTGACCGCTACGGTCATTCGCGGCCTGCGGGCCGGCCCTCGGGGCCAGCCGGGCACACTCGATGGGGCTCTCACTCCCGTGATGCTAGCCGCGACGGTTGCGCTGGCGATCCTGTGCTTCTTCCAGGATCCGTTCTTGGACAGCGAGTTCATCGTGCCACCCTACTTCCTGGGTCTCGGGCTCGCCCTCGGCAGGTCAAGGGGGAAGGCATGAGGTCCGGTGCTCCCCCCGAACCGAGCGGCCCGGGAGGGAACGGCCGGCTGGCGATCGTCATCTCGACCTACTATCACGGATCCAGCTTCATCAGGCGGGAATTGGAGGGGCTCCGGGCGCGCGGCATCTCCCTGGACGTCTATGCGTTGCGGCGTCATCCTGACTCTCCACGCGATGAAGCGCTGGTTCTTCCTTACATCCTGTCGGCGGAGGTGCTGCGTCGGAACATCCGACGGCTGAGACGACCCGGCCGTTACCTGGGAACGCTCCTCGGGCTCGTGGTCCACCAGATCCGGGAGCCACTCGTGCTCGGGAAAGCCCTCGTCAGCTTCCCCAAGGCCGCGGCGTACGCGGACCGCATCCTGGAGTCCGGCGTCCGTCACGTGCATGCCCACTGGGCGGGAATCGGGACGACGGCGGCCTGGGTGATCGAGCGCCTCACGGGCATTCCGTATTCCTTCACCGGCCACGCCTGGGACCTCTATTTTGATGACGCCATGCTCGCGGAGAAGATGCGGCGGAGCCTTTTCGTCATCACGTGCACCGGCTTCAACCGTGATTATCTGGAGCGTAGATATCCCGAGGCGGCTTCCGGAAAGGTGCGGCTCTCGTACCACGGACTCGACCTCATGCGCTACGCGTATCGGGAACCCTCGCCGCCGGCGTCTCCCTTCCGGGTGCTCGCGGTGGGTCGGCGGACCCGGAAAAAGGGCTTCGAGGATCTCCTGCGAGCCTGCCGGCATCTGGGGGAGCGGGGTCATCGACTCCTGTTGCGGATCGTCGGGTGGCCCGGCGAGAGTGACCCGGAACTCCAACGTCTGGCGATGGGCGCTCCGGCCTCGCTGGAGGTACGCGTGGACGATGCTGTGGCGGAGGAGGAGTTGATCCGGATTTACCGGGAGGCGGATGTCTTCGTCGCGCCATCGGTGGTGGTGGACGAGCGGCTGATGGACGGGATCCCGAACGTGCTGCTCGAGGCGATGGCGCTGGGGGTTCCCGCGGTGGCCACCGCGGTGAGCGGGATTCCAGAGGTCATCCGGGACGGCGAGACGGGATGGCTGGTGCCGCCGCGGGCGCCAGGACAGCTCGCGGAGGCAATCGCGCAAGCGCTTTCAGACACCAACCTGGCGAGGGATCGGGCCCGTCGGGCCCGCGCCCTTATCGAGGCGGATTTCGACATCCGGAAGAACTCCGAGCGTCTGGCGCGATTGTTTCGCTCCGTTGCAGAAACCTGAACAGAACCCGTACAAGCACGATGGAACTGCGTGCGGGAACATGCTATTGTTACCCGGCCTGGTTTCGGAACGTGCGCATGGCGGGGGCCGCGGTACGAGGAGACGACGGTAGTATGCGCTCTTCTAGACCGGCTGGGATTGCCCTGGGCCTCTTCCTGCTCGCCGGCTTGTCGCAGGTCCTTGCCCAGCCTGCACGGCCGGTCATCGCGTACCCGAACGCAGACGACGCATTCCAGAATATCAAGCGAAATCCGACGATCTTCTGGTCCGCGTATTCACGACCTGGCGCTGGCTTCGAGCGCGACATTCAGAAGAACTTCCAGATCCAGATCGCCGACGCCCTTCCATTCGACGCAACCACCGTCGTCTACACGACCGATAGCGGCCCCGGGACGCCTCCGGATTGTTCGGCGAGCCCACGGCCACGCTGTCTGGGCGCCGGAATGGCACATTTCGTGGGAGACCAGGGGTCCTATGCCGGTGTCTTTGCCAATGCTCTCGCCGGCAAAGACCGTCTGGATGAAGGGACACAGTATCATCTCCGGATGCGGGTCCAAAGTGAGCAAGATGGCACTTGGTCCGCCTGGTCGGACACGGTGATGTTCACCACCGTCGCCTACGACGGCGACACCTATTATGTCAGCAGCGCCGGTGTCGACGGCGCTGGATGTGGTGGTCCGACGACGGAGTGCGCCTCGCTGGGCTACGTTCTGAAGAACCTGGTAGCGGATGACCACGGGGATACCGTGATCATCCGTCCGGGAACCTATGATGTACCCTGTGCGTCGTCCCACCCCTCCTGTCCACAGAACTCCCCCGTGGACATCGACTTTGTGAACAACGACTTCCCGCGCCGTTTGCGAATCGCGGGTGAGAGCGCGACGCTACGCCCCATCCTCCAATTGGGCCTCTTCGTCGACGCTCCCGACGTTGGTTGGATGATGTTGCAGCGTGCCAGGGACGTCATCTTCGAGAACCTGATCTTCTCGGGACCAGAGGCCTGCTGCCAGGGGATGGACTCGAACAACAGCTACGTGATCCTGATGGACGGTCGCGGCCAGAATCGGAACGAACGACTCTCTTTCATCAATGTGGAGACCCGGCGGAACGTCGTCATCCAGCAGAATAGCTATCCGTACGTCGGCGGGGAGATCGATGTTCTGTGGCTCAAGTTCCGACAGCAGGGCGAGCCCCGCTATGATTTTGCTCCATGGAGTAACCGCAACGACAACAACAACCCCAAGTTGCTGGTCACGAGGAACTCCATGTTCCTGACGTTCAAGGGGTTTGATTCTCGTGATGTCGATGACCACATTGTCTTTGCTTCCGAGTACATGCCCGAGCAAGGGCTCCCGTTCACCTACCGACACATCCTGATCGAGGATTCGCAGTTCTACCGCGCGAACATCCATCCGTTCCGACCATCCGGAGCGGTGGAGGACTTTACGCTGCGGCGCACCCGGTGGGGCGATGGAGCGGAGCACCAGCCGGGGTTCTCCGGTCCCGATACGTCGGTCCGGAACGCCGTGTTCGAGAACAACACCATCGTGAAGGGACTCCGGATCGGCAACAACAACGGGGACTCCGCGGAGGCCGGCACCATCGGATACCTCGTGATCCGCAACAACATCTTCACGCGAGTGGACATCGGCGATAGCGGAGGCGTTCTTCAGGTGACCGATGTGACCGACTCCAAGGTGTGCTATGGCCGGTGCTCCGGGGGGACCCGCAACGGCCTATGGTGTGGTTGGTGCGATCGAGAGGTCCTGACGGAGTGCACGAGCGATTCCCAGTGCAACTCAAGTTGCAACATCTGCCCCGGAGGAGCCTGCGTCGATACCTGCGACATTCTCGGTACGGGTGACCGGATCAGCGTAGACTACAATATCTATCACGTACCGTGGGACTATTTCTCGGTGATTCATTGGGACGGCGACGGTTCGAGTTGTAGCACGAACAAGAACGGCTCACGTGGCGGGCTCGCGAACTGTTACAGCCGTCGGGGTGGGCAATACAGTGAGAACTGGGACGCCTGGTTGGCCCTCGGCTACGATGTGAACGCGCCCTACCAGACGTACAATGGCGGAGCCAACCGCGAGCCCGTTGATCCGATGCTCATGTACGTGCCATTCAACGATGGCTCGCAGGGTTACGCAGATCTGCGGCTGCAAGCCGGGAGCCCGGCGATTGACGCCGGTGACCCGGATACGTGGGTTCCGCCCGGCGGTGGAAGCCGTGTCGACATCGGCGGCTACGAGGCTCTCCTGGGGCCGGTGATCACCCCCATCGACCCGGAAGACGGAGCGACCTGTGTCCCGGAGGGGACCTCCGTCGTCACGTTCCGTATCGATGCCGCACCGGGTAGCAACGTCGACGTCGGCACGCTGTCGGTGCAGGTGGCGGGCGCTTCGGTGGTGCCGGATGTGATCGGCTCCGGGGCCTCGGTCCTCGTATCGGTGGATGTCCCCGGCGGACCGTTCCCGGCCTCCACCTTGGCCGAGGTTGAGGTGAGCGTCTCCGACGACGCCGTGCCGGCGCGAGCGAGCGACCTAAGCTACTTCTTCCTGACGCAGCCCGCTGCACCCACCGGCGTTGTAGCAGAATAGGCCCGCCGCGAGCCCGGGGCTCCTGACCCGCCCCGGAGTCGAGTCGGCGGCAGGAAGGGTGTGGCCTGACGTGCGGGTCTGGATCTTGAACCACTATGCGATCACCCCGGATCAAGCCGGCGGGACGCGGCACTTCGATCTGAGCCGGGAACTGGTCCGGCGCGGCCATGACGTGACGATCCTGGCCTCGAGCTTCCACCACTACCAGCGCCGGTACGAACGCGACACGTCGCCTCGGGGGTGGCTGGTCGAGGTCGTGGATGGCGTCCGGTTTGTTTGGCTTCGCACCTGCGCGTACGGTGGGAACGGGTGGCGCCGCGGCTGGAGCCTGGTCGACTACTGGCGCCTGGCGCGGCGCTGGGGCACCAGGCTGTCCAAGACGGGGGGGCCACTGGCCCCCCCCCCGGACCTCGTTTTGGGAACTTCGGTCCACCTGCTCGCGGCGCTGGCGGGGTCGCAACTCGCAGGACGTTTTCGAGTGCCCTTTGCCATGGAGGTGCGGGACCTCTGGCCGCAGACCCTGATCGACATCGGGGCCCTCGGGGAGAGGCACCCCGTGACCCGCGTATTGAGCGTGCTCGAGCGGTACCTGTATCGGCGCGCCGTACGGATCGTCACGCCGCTGCCCATGGCCCACGAGTACATCACCGGCCTTGGCATCCCGCGGGAGAGGATCGTCTGGATCCCGAATGGCGTGGACCTTGAGCGGTACCCGCCTCCGGACGGCGAGGACAGCCTGGGCCACGAGGGTTTCTGCGTGATGTATCTGGGTTCGCACGGTCCGGCCAACGATTTGCGCGTGCTCCTGCGGGCGGCGCTGGAGATCCAGCGACGCGGGGCGGAAGACGTTCGGGTGGTCTTGGTCGGGGACGGACCTGAGAAACGGGACCTCATGCGGGAAGCGGAGGCTCGCGGGATCCGCAACGTCGAGTTCCGGGACCCGGTTCGGAAGACCGAGATTCCGGCCGTACTGCGCCAGGCGGATGCGACGACCTTCGTTCTCGCGGATCTCCCGCTCTACCGGTTCGGGGTGAGCCTCAACAAGACCTTCGATTACCTGGCGGCGGGGAAGCCGCTGATCGTCGCGGGCAGACCGCGGAACGACATCGTGGCGGAGGCCGGCTGCGGGCTTCGAGTTCCTCCTGGGGATCCGGCCGCACTGGCCCGGGCGATCCTGGAGCTCCGGGCGCTCCCGGCGGTGGAGCGACGCGCGATGGGTATGCGGGGCCGGCGCCACCTCGAAGAGACCTACGACATCCGGATACTGGGCCGGCGTCTGGAGGAATGCCTCCAGGCGTGTATGATCAAGGCGGAGCGGCCCGGCAGAGTGGGGGCCGCGGATCGGAGGTCGGCGGGGTGAATCCGGGGGTCGTCATCTACGGGTCGGGAGGTCACGGTCGGGTGATCTTGGACATCCTGAGAGTGCGGGGCGAGCATCGCATCATCGGCTGGCTCGACGACCACGCCTCCGGGACCCGTCTCGGGCTGCCCATCCTCGGCACCGGAAGCAACCTCCGGGACGTGGTGCCCGCGGGCACGGAGGTCATCCTCGCCATTGGCGACAACACCTGCCGGGAACGGCTCGCCGGGAACGTCGTGCGCTCCGGATACCGGCTGGGGACGGCGGTCCATCCCAGCGTTCAGTTAGGCGAATCCGTGCAGATTGGTCCCGGTACCGTGGTCATGGCTCATGCCGTACTCAACCCCGGGACCCGGACCGGAGAGAACGTCATCGTGAACACCGGGGCCACGGTCGATCACGATTGCGTCCTGCAGGACCTCGTCCACCTGGGGCCGGGGGTGCACCTCGCGGGAAGTGTTCAGATCGGCCGTTCCTCTCAGATCGGGCTCGGCGCGGGGGTCATCCAGAACATCCGGATCGGCCGTGACGTGATCATCGGCGCCGGGGCGATCGTGCTTCAGGATATTCCGGACGGGGCGACCGCGGTCGGCGTTCCGGCCCGAATTCTCCGAACTCGCACGCCGCGTCCGGCACCCTGACCGCCTGCCCCTTCGGCTCCCGGCGGCTCCGAATACCCATCGTCGGGGACCGCGGACCGGAATTGTGCGAGAATCCTCGTTCGTGTCGGGGCCCGGCACGAGAGGAGCGAGTACCTGGAATCGGCTCTATGACCTCTTCCGGGCCATTCCACCTGTTCGCAGGTCCGGCGGCTCCGGAGCGGCCGGTCTACGTTCCCGCTCCTCGACGGTGCACAGCCCCGATCAGGGAGCATCGCATCCACCTCTAGCCCGGTTGAATCACCGCGTGCCGGTTCGAACGGCTGGAACCACCACGGCGGCTGGACATGCAGGGAATCCGGATAACGGCCGGCAAGTGGTGAATTCGGGCTAGCGACTGTGATATGAAGGGCATCGCATCCAAAGCAACGTTGGTCCTCGCCGGAGTCATCACCTCCCTGATCATCGCCGAACTCGCGCTCCGTCTGATCGGGTTCTCCTATCCCGCCATGAACAGTGTCGACCCCGACCTCGGGCCGGTGAACCGACCCCATGCGGAGGGGTGGTTCTCCGACGAGGGAGCTGCGCACTTCCAATTCAACGGCGAGGGGTACCGTGATCGGGACCACTCGCCGGATAAGCCGGCCGGAACGTTCCGGATCGCGGTGCTCGGGGATTCCTATGTCGAAGCCCTCCAGGTCGACGTCCAGGAGACCTTCTGGTCCTTGATGGAGGGCCAGCTCGACGCGAGCTGCACGAAGCAGGGTGTCGAGGACTTCGAGGTCCTCGCATTCGGGGTCAGTGGATATGGGACCGATCAGGAACTGCTCACGTTGCGCCATCGCGTTTGGAGATACGCTCCGGACCTGGTGATCCTGGCGTTTCTGACGGGGAACGACGTGAGGAACAACCTCCGGGAGCTCGAGAAGACCCCGCTCAAGCCATACTTCGTGCTGAGGAACGGTGAGCTGGTCCTCGATACGTCGTTCCGGGATTCCAGCGAGTTTCAGGTTCGCCAAACCTGGTACTGGAAGACGCTCCAGTTGTTATCCGACCACGTACGCTTGCTCCAGTTGCTGAACCGCGCCAAGCGCGTTCTCCGCCTCCGGCAGGAGACCCAACAGTGGTCCGGCGGCGGCGAGGCTGGCCTCGATGAGACCGTCTATAGCCCGCCGACAAGTGGAGTCTGGGAAAGGGCTTGGAACACCACGGAGGCAATCCTGGCAACCATGCACCGCGAGGTGGCGGAGAGAGGAGTACGCTTCCTCGTGGTCACGCTCACGAACGGGGCTCAGGTTTATCCCGATCCGCAAGTCCGGGCACGACGTCTCGCTGAGCGTAACCTCGTCGACTTCTCGTACGCCGACCAACGCATCGCCAGATTGGGCGAGAGCGAAGGGTTCGATGTGCTCGTGCTGGCGCCCTTCCTGCGGCAGTACGCGGACCGGACGGGCACCTTTCTACACGGGTTCCCGGACACGGGGCTCGGCCACGGCCACTGGAACGAGGCCGGGCATCGAATCGCCGGGGAGCGGATAGCCGACTTCGTGTGCCGACGCTTCATCGAGGGAGGGAGTTCGTCGGCGCTGGAGTGAGCCTCGCCGCAGGGGACCGCTCGGCTGGTCGGCGAGACTTCGAGATTGACGCTATAGGAGGGGACTACGGACCGCCTGTTCCATGCCTGCGGCCAGAGAGCCTAGCTCCGGGTGGACGGGAGCACTCCACCTGGAGGGCTAGTCCGACCGCCCGCGGCGGAGTTGGTCGAAGATCACCCGCAACCGTTTGACCGTGACCAGCCGGATCGACACGAAGCCCCCGAACAGCAGTGCGAGGACACAGGACTTGACGAACACGCTCCCGAGGTCGCCGAAGCGAGCGGCCCAGAGCCCGGAGGCTCCCGCCACCAGCGCCATGAGGATGCCGGCACCCCAGCGGGCGTGCGAGATCGGCAGGCGAAATGCGCGCTGGCTCAGGAGCAGCGAGCTGCCGAACAGGAGCGCGTAGGCCGCCGCGGTGGCCCATGCGGCACCTTGGATCCCGTGGACGGGGATCCACAGGAAGTTGAGGACCAGGTTGAGGGCGGCTGCCGCGGCGTTGAGGTAGGGCAGGTAGCCGGTACGATCGGCGAGTTGCAGGCCCATCGAGCTGATGGGGTAGGCGGCGCTCAGGGTGAGGCCGACGACCACCACCGGGACCACCGGCGCGGCATCGTGGAAGCTCGGGCCCGTCAATACCTGGATGAGCTCCCGGGAGAACACGGCGATGCCTGTCCCGGCGAGCAGGACCAGCCCGAACCACGCGGTCCCCACCTTGGCCATCCGCTGCTTCCCCTCCGGGGTCCCCATCTCGCCGAAGGCGAAGGGCACCCAGGTGAAGGAGAACACGGTGGTCGCGATGGTGATCCCCTCCGCCAGCCGGTATCCCACGGCATATAGCCCCAGCTCCGACAGCGGGACAAAGAGCTTCAGGATGAAGCGATCGGAGAGGTTCAGCAGGAACTGGGCGAGGGCGGCCAGCACCAGGGGAAGACCATAGCGCGCGACCTGTCCCATCATTCCCGGCCGGGTGCGGGGGATCCCCTGGCGGAGCAGGTGGGCCAGCAGGATCAGCGACCAGACGCCGGCGACCAGGGCCTGGGCGAGCAGGATGCCGAACACGCCCCAGCGCAGGACGACGACGAAGGTGACCGAGAGCAGGAGGGTCACCAGAAGCGAGGACGTCGTGAGGGTGACGTAGAGGCCCGACTGCTGCCGGGCCCGGATCGGCGCCAGGGGCACCTTGGACAGGAGGTCCCCGTAGGTGGCGATCAGGATCAGAACGAGGAACAGCCAGAGGTCAGCGTCCCCGAGGATCTGCTGCGCCAGGGGGCGGGACGCGCCGGCGAGGATCAGCGCGGGGAGCAACGCCAGCCCCACGAGGTTCAGGCACGCCCGGAGCACCTGCCTGCGCCCCTCCTCTCCCTCCTCGCGCAGGTAGAACCGGAAGATGCTGGTGGGGATCCCCATCCCCAGCAACGTGAGGGAGAGGCTGCCGCAGGCCCCCACGAGGCTCAGGATGCCGTAGTCATGGGGGGTCAGCAGGCGGGTGTAGATGGGGAAGAGCAGGAGTCCGGCGACACGCCGGATGGCCTCGCCGGTGCCGTAGACCAGGAACGTCCGCAGGAAGCTGGGACGGGTGCTTGCTTCCGATGAGACCTGAGGCAAGGTTATGATGGGCGAGAACTTCTCCGGGCCAGGGCCGGAGGGAAGCAGCCGGGTCGTGGTTGTATCCGGCGGCGGGTGATTCTATCATACGGCGAAACCCATACCTGGCAGGGTATTTGGCCCTTCGAGCGGGAGCGCCGGCCCATCGGGGACGAGACGGTCGTGGTGTTCAACAACCAGACACGGGTAGCCTCCAGCCGCGAGCCGGACACGGTATTCCGGACCGTTCCGGGCGCGGCCCCGCCACGTTACTCGGTGCTCGTTCCGTGCATGAACGAGGAGGCGGCCGTCCCTTCCCTGGTTCCGAAGGTCCGGCGGCTCCGGGAGGCCCTGGCGGACCGGGGCGCGCTGGAGCTCGTGGTCATCGACGACGGCAGCTTGGATCGGACCGTGGCGGCAGCCCGGGAGGCCTTCGAGGACCTGGAGTACCTCACGATCGTCCGGCACCGGCGCAACCTGGGGCTGGGGGCGGCGCTGTGTTCGGGGATAGGGGTCGCCCGAGGCTCGGTGGTGGGCATACTGGACGCGGACGGGACCTACGACCCGATGCTGCTGGTGGAGCTCTTCGCCGCCGTGGAGCAGGGGGCGGCGATCGCGACGGCCTCTCCGTATCACCCGAGGGGCACGGTGGATGGGAGCACGCGGTTCCGCCTCTTCCTGAGTCGTTCCCTCAGCCGGGCCTACTCCCTGATCCTGGGTAGCTCCCTGTATACCTACACGGCGTGCATGCGAGCCTACCGGATGGACGTGGCGCTGCGATACCGTCCCGAGCGCAACCGCTTCGACGCCGTGGCGGAGATGCTGACGGGCCCGCTGCTGGACGGGCTTCCGGTGGTGGAGGTCCCCGCGCACCTGGGGGTCCGTAAGGCCGGGCAATCCAAATTGCAGGTGGGACGGGAGGTGCGCCACCATCTGCGCATGCTGTTCCAGATCGCTGGAGCGAGATGGGCCCGGCGTCGCCGCGCCCCGGAGGAGCGATGAACGACACCCGCAGCATCCCGGAGAAGATCACCCTCCCGACCGACGGGAATGCGACCGGTCGGTGGCTGGGCGAGGAGGAGCTGGAGCTCCTGCGCCAGGTCATCGAGTCCGGCACCCTCAATGACACCCGCGGCACCATGGTGCGGCGCCTGGAGAGGGAGTTCGCGCAGCTCTACGACGTGCCCCACTGTGTCGCGGCGAACTCCGGCACCGCGGCGGTCCACACCGCCATCGCCGCGCTGGATCTCCCCCGGGGATCGTCGGTGGTCACCACGCCGATCACCGACATGGGGGCCATCACGCCGATCCTCTACGAGGGGCTGACCCCCGTGTTCGCCGACGTGGACCCGGAGACCGGGAACGTCACCGCGGAGACCATCGGCGCGGCGCTGACCCCCGAGACGCGGGCCGTGATCGTCACGCACCTGTTCGGTCGCCCCTGCGAGATGGGGCCGATCGTGGGCTTGCTGCAGGAGCGGGGCATCCCCCTGGTGGAGGACTGCGCCCAGGCCTACCTGGCGGAGTGGGGGGGACGGCGTGCCGGCACGTTCGGCGACATCGCCGCGTTCAGCATGCAGCAGGGCAAGCACATGACCTGCGGCGAGGGCGGCATGGTGATCACCGGCGACGATGGGCTCGCCGACCGCGCGCGTCTCTTCGTCAACAAGAGCTGGCCCTACGGCAAGCCCAACCCGGACCACATGTTCCCGGCGCTCAACTACCGGCTCAGCGAGCTGCAGGGAGCCGTCGCCGTGGCACAGCTCCAGAAGCTGGACCGCAACGTGCGGACCCGACAGGGAACCGCGGCGCAGCTCACCGAGGCCCTCTCGGACGTTCCGGGCCTGACGCTTCCCCGTCCGCCCGCGGAGGGCACTCACGTGTACTGGCGCTACTGCCTGGGGCTGGACCCCGAGGTCGCCGGCGACGTCGCCGAGG
This sequence comes from Acidobacteriota bacterium, assembly GCA_050115015.1. Classification (GTDB taxonomy): domain Bacteria; phylum Acidobacteriota; class Polarisedimenticolia; order CBDVAL01; family CBDVAL01; genus JASFRI01. Next base: position 3,681 of record JASFRI010000009.1, on the reverse strand, counting down.
TCGGGGGGCGGCTCCAGGGGCGCGGCGTGGCCTGCGCTCCCCGCTACATCCAGAAGCCCGCGTTCGAGTGCAAGGTCCTCCGCGATGCGCTCCCCGCGGCGCCGGACCCGGAGCGCTTCGCCGGCACCTACCGCATGCTCCGGCGTGCCCTGGTGCTGCCCTGGAACGAGGCCTACGGGGCGGAGCAGGTGGCGCAGATCGATCGCGAGATCCGGCGGGCGCTGGCGGGGAGCTGATTTCCTCGATGCCGCAGGGACGATTCGGGGGCGGGCCGCGGGTCAGCGTGGTGATGCCCGCGTGGAACGCCGCCGCGACGATCCGGGAGGCCATCGGTTCCGTCCTCGACGGCAGCTTCCAGGACGTCGAGGTGATCGTCGTCGACGATGAGTCCACGGACGGCACGGTGGCATCGGTGGAGGCGTTCGGCGCGCCGGTGCGGCTGCTTCGCCAGTCTTCCCGGGGCGGGCCTTCCGCGGCGCGCAATCGTGCCATCGGCGAGGCCCGGGGGGAGCTCGTGGCCTTCCTGGACGCCGATGATCTCTGGCATCCCGACAAGCTGGAGCACCAGGTCGCCCACCTGGACGCGGCCCCCGATGTGGACCTGGTCTACACGAACGTCTGGAACACCGACGGTGAGACGTTCCTGCCGATGAACCGGGCGGCGCGCCGCGTCGCGCGCACGGGGAACGTCTACGCGGCGCTCTTCCACGAGAACTTCATCGTGACGTCCTCGGTGCTGGTGCGTCGATCCGCCCTTAGCGACGTGGGCGGGTTCGACGAGTCGCTGACGATCTCCGAGGACTTCGATCTGTGGCTACGGATCGCCCGCCGGCATCGAGTCGGCTTCGTGGACCGGCCGCTCACGTTCTACCGGATGCAGGAAGGAAGCGCCTTCAGCGATCTGGAACGGAGGCTCGCGGCCCGGGAGAGGATCCTGGAGAAGGCGCTCCGCGAGGGCGGGGAGGGGACCCCATCGAGCGCGGAGATCCGGCAGCTGATCGCCGCGCTCACCTACCGCATGGGGGTCCTGCACGCCCGTTCCGGGGACTGGGACCGGGCCCGGGATCTGTTCCGGAAGGCGGGGGGGCGCGGCTCGTCCCGCGCCCGGATGGCCTCGTTCCTGAGCCGACTGCCCACGGGTCTACGGGAGCCGCTGCGGCGGCTGCGCACCCGGCTCGTGGTCCGGGAATACGACCTGGACGTCCTGATCCCCGATGCCGTGCGCTCCACCACGGGGAGGGCGCTCCCGGATCGGGGGACGGTATCGTGACCGCCCGGCTGCTCCAGGACCTGGTCGGTCTGCAGGCCGCCCGGGATGGGGAGAAGATCGCCGTGGCGGACGGCCCACGACGCCTCTCCTACGCCGAGCTCGAGCGGCGGAGCTCACGCCTGGCGCATGTCCTCGGGGCCGAGGGGTGCGGCGATGGCGACCGGGTGGCGATCCTGATCCCCAAGTCCCTCGAGGCGATCACGGCCCTGCTGGGGGTGCTGAAGGCCGGCGCCCTGTACGTGCCCCTGGATACCGCCAGCCCGGCGGCGCGGCTGCGCAAGGTGATGGCGGCCTGCGAGCCCCGGGTGCTCCTCCACGCCGGAAGCGCTGCCGGCCTGGCGGCGGCGCTGGCGGAGGGGCGGGAGGTCCGTCTCGGAAGCCTGGAGGATCTCGATCCCGCATTCCCCGGGTTCGACAGGGCGGACGTCGAGAGCGCTCCGGATTCGCTGCCATCCTGCGGACGGCGTCCGGAGGACCCCGCGCACATCCTCTTCACCTCCGGATCGACGGGCGAGCCCAAGGGCGTGGTCATCAGCCACGGGAACGTGCTGGCCTTCGTGCGCTGGGCGAACGCCCACTTCGGCCTCGGCCCGGACGACCGGACGTCGGGACACTCACCCCTCTTCTTCGATCTGTCCACGTACGACATCTACGGGACCTTTGCCGCCGGCGCCGAGCTGCACCTCGTCCCGCCGCAGCTCAACCTGCTGCCCCAGCGCCTGGCGGCGTTCATCCGCGAGCGCCGGCTCACCCAGTGGTTCTCCGTCCCCTCGATCCTGAGCTACATGGTCCAGCTCGGCGCCGTGCGGGAGGGGGACTTCCCGGAGCTACGGCGGGTCCTGTGGTGCGGCGAGGTGTTTCCCACGGCGGCGCTCCTCCGCTGGATGGAGCGGGTCCCCCACGTGACCTACACCAACCTCTACGGGCCGACGGAGGCGACGATCGCCAGCAGCTTCCACGACGTCCTCCGGAAGCCGGCGGACCCAGGGGAGGAGGTGCCCATCGGGCGCGCCTGCGCGGGGGAGGAGTTGCTGGTCCTCGACGCGGCGCGGAATCCGCTCCCCGACGGCACCCCGGGGGATCTCTACATCGGGGGCGTGGGGCTGAGCGAGGGGTACTGGCGCGCGCCGGAGCTCACGACGAGGAGCTTCGTCGAGGTGCCGGGCAGGGGCCGCCTGTACCGCACCGGCGATCGGGCCCGCCGGGACGCCTCGGGGCGGTTCCATTACCTGGGGCGGGTGGATCAGCAGATCAAGAGCCGTGGATACCGTATCGAGCTGGGCGAGATCGAGAATGCTCTCCAGTGTCTGGACGATCTGCGGGAATCCGCCGTCGTCGCCGTTCCCACCGACGGCTTCGAGGGCTGCCGGATCTGCGCGGCCTATGTGCCGCGGGAAGCGGCGTCGTCCGTGTCGCCCGCCGAACTGCGCCGGAAGCTGGGCGAGCGCCTGCCCGGGTACATGATCCCGAGCGAGTGGGGCTCCTGGCAGGCGTTGCCGCGGACGCCGAACGGCAAGGTGGATCGCAAGGGCATCCTCGCCCGCTTCCTGGGGACGGCCGATTCGAAGGAGGTTTCCCGGTCATGACCGCCGCCGACGTGCAGCAGGAGATCCTCGGGATCTTCAAGGACGTGCTGGGTATCGAGGTCCCCTCGCCGGACCATGACCTCCTCGAGTCGGGGCTGCTGGATTCCCTCGCCCTGGTCGACCTGATCTTCCAGCTGGAACAGCGGTTCGCGGCCGAGATCGACCTGGAGAGTCTCGACCTCGAGCGCTGGCGCAACGTGTCCTCCATCGCGGCGTTCGTGGAAGCCGGCCGGTGAGGCCCCGGGGGCCCGTCCGCGACGAGCGATGTGCGGCATAGCGGGCATCTTCGTCCCCCGGGGCGGACCGCCGATCGACCGGACGCTGCTGGAGGAGATGACCGGCCGCCTGCTCCATCGCGGTCCCGACGAGGGCGGCTTCCACGTGGAGCCGGGGATCGGCCTGGGCTTCCGACGCCTGTCGATCCTCGACCTCGAGGGCGGACATCAGCCCATCTTCAACGAGGACGGGAGCGTCGCTGCGGTCTTCAACGGGGAGATCTACAACTTCCGCGAGCTGCGTGAGGAGCTGAAGGGAAGCGGGCACCGCTTCCGGACGCTCGTGGACTCGGAGGTCCTGGTCCACGGCTGGGAGGAATGGGGCGAGGCCCTTGTCGACCGACTGCGCGGCATGTTCGCCTTCGCGATCTGGGATCGCGGCCGGCACGGCCTCCTCCTGGCCCGGGACCGGCTCGGAATCAAGCCGCTCTACTACGCCCTGCGGCCGGACGGCAGCTGCCTGTTCGCCAGCGAGCTGAAGGCGATCCTCGCCGACCGTGGCCTGCAGCGGGAGCTGGAGCCACGAGCGGTGGAGACGTACTTCTCCCTG
>JASFRI010000008.1:0-26216 GCA_050115015.1 Acidobacteriota bacterium | reverse complement strand
CCTCCTCCCGCCGACCCTGCGCGTCCCGGATACGTGCCAGGAGGTTCAGCCCCCGCGGCTCCTCGAAGCCGTTGGCCAGGAGGTGTTCCAGGTCCGCCGCCGAGGCCTCCAGGTCACCGCGGCTGGCGAGGGCCAGGGCCCGGTTGAACCGCGCCTCCTGGTGTCCCGGGTCCGTCTCGAGCACCTCCCCGAACAGCGTTGCCGCCTCCTCGTTCCTCCCGAGTCGCCCATAGGTGACCCCGAGGTTGAGAAGCACCGCCAGGTTCTCGGGCTGTGCGAGGCGGGCACGCTCCATCTGCTCCCGGGCCTCGTCCAGCCGCCCGTCCTGCAGGGCGACCAGCCCGCGCAGGAACGCGATCTCCCGCGGTGCATCCGGCCTGGCGTCCACCACGGCCAGCAGCCGCGCGAGCTCCGCGCGCCGTCCGGCGGTGTCGGACATCCGGGACATGGCCTGCAGCGGTGTTCCCGACGTGGGATCCAGGTAGTGCGCGTCGAGCAGCATCCGCCAGGCCCGCCCGCGGTCCTCACGGTCGGCCAGCAGCGCCAGGCCGACCCGCGGTCCGGCCCGGTCCGGGTGCTCCGCGGCGAGTTGCTCGAAGAAGCGCCTCCCGTCCGCCAGCGTGCCGGCCATGTCGTGAAGGGTCAGCAGGTTCTCGTACCAGTAGACGGGCAGGTCCTGGTTGGCCCGGATGCGGCTCTGGTAGTCCGCGATCGCCTGGGCGATCCGCTTCGCCTCCACCTGTTCCTGGTCCCGGCGGGACCAGGCCTCCTCCGCCGCGGTGTAGGCCTCCATCTCGGCGGACCCCTCCGCCTCCCGGCCGGACGCCAGGTAGGCCTGCGCGAGGCTGTAGCGGATGCTGGGAAAATCCGGCGCCAGCCGGCGAGCCTCCTCGAGGGCCTCGACCGCCCCCTCCACGTCGCCGTTCCGCATCCGGGCGCGCCCCAGCTCGAGCCATGCATGTGGATCCTCCGGGGTGACGCGGATCGCCCGCTCGAGGAGGGCCAGCCCCTCGTCGGCGTGCCCGGCCCCGGCCAGGTAGGCCCCCAGTAGCCGCAGGGTGACCGCCTCGTCGGGGTATGCGTCGATGCGGGCCCGGAGGAACTCCTCGGCCTCCTCGGTCTTCCCGGCGCCCAGGAGAACCTCCCCCAGCGCGCCGGCGGCATCCTCGCGGGCGGGTTCCAGCCGCAGTGCCGCCCGGAAGGAAGCGGCCGCCTCTTCGAGACGGGCCGGCGTGCCGTCCCGCTGCACCAGCCCCAGGAGGAAGCGCAGGTCCGCCCGGTCCGGCCCGCTGTCCAGCGCGGCGCGGAGGAGCGTCTCGGCCTCGGCGAGCCTTCCGTCGCGGTAGAGACGCCCGGCCTCGACCGCCGGGTCCGGCGCCGCCAGCGCCAGTGCCGCGACGGCCAGGGACGCGAGCAGGCCGAGTGCCCGGGCGACGGGCCTCACGAAGCGCCTCCGCCGGCCGCGTTGCGTGCGACCCGGTAGCGCCGCCGCGGCGCCAGGCCCCGGTAGACCTCCGTGGCCGCCGGGCTCCAGCGGACCTCGAGAGACCAGGGACCATCGCCGCCCAGGCCGAAGTTCCGGGTCATCGCGCTCTGGGAGCAGAAGGACGAGGCGGTGCGGACCTCCCGGACCTGCATCCGGTCCCCGGAGGGGACCCGCAGGCGAGCACCGATCCCGTGGCGGTTCGGCCCGGGCTGCCAGAGGTCGATCTCCCCCCAGGCGGCGGTCCCGCCCCGCGCCTCCAGGATCCGGGCCGGCCCGTCCGAGACGTTGACCGCCGCGTCCAGATCGCCGTCCCCTTCCAGGTCCGCCAGCGCCAGGCCGCGGCCGACCACCGGCTTGCGCAGGTCCTCGCCGTGGCTGGCTCCGACCTCCCGGAACCGCCCCTTGCCGTCGTTCTCGAGCAGGTGCATCGGCTCCGCATAGTGGACATCCGCCCACAACGTCTCCACGTCGTCGAGGATGTGTCCGTTCGAGATCAGCACGTCCAGGTCGGTGTCGTGGTCGAAGTCCAGGGCGGCGACGCCGAACCCGACATAGCGGAGGCTCGCCGGCGCGATCCCCGAGGGGTAGCTCCAGTCCAGGAATCGCGCCCCCCCGAGGTTGCGGTACAGCGTGTTCGTCTCCATCTCCAGGTGGGTGAGCAGCAGGTCCAGGCGGCCGTCGCCGTCGAAATCCGCCGATTCGACGCCCATGCCCGCCTCGGTGCGCCCGTCCTCGTTGACCGAGGCGCCGTGGATCAGCGCCACCTCCCGGAAGGTGCCGTCCTGCTGGTTGAGCAGCAGGAAGTTCGGCCACCCATCGTTGGCGACGTAGATATCCAGGTAGCCGTCGTCGTCCAGGTCGGACCAGATCACCCCGAGGCCGTTACCGGTGATGTCCGAGTCCACGTCCTGAGGCCGGGACTCGAACGTCCCGTCGCCGCGGTTCCGGTAGAGCGAGTCCACTTCCGGGGAGTACGCGTTGGGGTGGCAGTAGGAGCTCCTGCCCTCCACAAGGGCGCCGCAGTCCCGGTGCGTCTCCACCGTGAACGTGACGTAGCGGGTGACGTACAGGTCGAGGAACCCGTCGCCGTCCGCGTCCCCGAAGCCGGCGGAGGCGGACCACCGCGTATCGCCGACGCCCGCCACGGCCGAGACGTCGGAGAACCGGCCGTCCCCCTCGTTCCGGTAGAGCACGTCCGGACCGAAGTTCGTCACCATCAGGTCGAGATCGCCGTCCCCGTCGATGTCCCCGGCGGTGCAGCCCATTCCCCAGGCCGTGTCGCCGGTTCCCGAGGCCTCGGTGACGTCCACGAACCGCACCGTGCCGTCGTCGGCGGGACCCTCGTTCCGGTAGAGCGTGTTCCGGTAGGTCCCCGTGCCCTGGAAGCCGGGAAGCGGGCGCCCTTGCAGGAGGTAAAGGTCCGGGTCGCCGTCGCCGTCGTAGTCGAGAAAGCACAGGCCGGAGCCCATCGTCTCGACGATGTAGCGCTTGCCGCTGCCACCGTGCTCGTGGGCGAACGTCACCCCCGTCTGCCGCGTGACCTCGACGAACTCGACGTTCCCGGCAGCCAGGGGGACGATGCCGGCGAGGAGAAGCGCCGGCGGCAGCGACCGGAGCCGGTGGCATGGCCGTTTTCGGGGGATGGTCCGAAAGCGGGAGGGGGAGGGGTGAGCGTTCATCCTCATGGGAGTCCCGGAGGGGCCGGAGGTGGCCGCCGGCCCATGGCTCCAGGTGGCGCGCTACTTCTTCGGCGGCGCCAGCGGCGTCAGGACCATCGTCAGGTCGCGACCGATCAGCCTCCGGGCGCGATCCGTGACCTGGGCGACATCGACAAGATCCTCCGCGACGCGGTCCAGCAGCTTGAAGCCGTTCTCCGGTCGACGCATGTCACGGCCCCGGAACATGATGGTTACCTTGACCTTCTTGCCCTCCTCGAGAAAGCCGCGGGCCCTCTGGGTCTTGGTGTTGAAGTCGTGATCGTCGATCATGGGGCGGTACTTCACCTCCTTGACCTCGATCGTCGCCTGGTGCTTCTTCGCCTCCCGTGCCTTCTTTGCCTGGTCATACCGGTACTTCCCCCAGTCCATGATGCGGCAGACGATGGGCCGGGAGTCCGGGGAGATCTCGACCAGGTCGAGGTTGTGCTTCGCGGCTTCCTCGCGGGCTTGCTCGATGGGGACGATCCCGAGCTGGTTGCCGTCGGGATCGATCAGTCGGACGGGGGAGAAGTGGATCTGGTCGTTGATGCGGGTGCGTTGCTGCGTTGTGATGAGGCTTCCTCCTCGTGACACAGGGTCGGACGTTCGACCTCCGGTGGCCTGGCACCGGAGCCCCCGGGGTGCCGCCCGGGCTCATGCGGGGCGACAACTTCCGGCAGACGAACGTCATGGGACTTGCCAGGCTCGGCTAAACGATACTCCATCAGGGCACCCCGGGCAAGGGAAACCGGCCAGTGCTAAGATTGCCCCCATGGTCACGGGGAAGGGCATCCTGAGCGCGGTCCTGGCGCTGACGCTGGCGGGCGCAGCCGCCTCCGCCCAAGAGAGCCGCGGGAGGCGGCCGCGGGCCGGGAACGTGCAGGCCGCCGGCCCCGATGTGGGGGATCCGGCTCCGGACCGGGAGATCTCGGATCTCGACGGGAATCCCGTGGACCTGTCCTCCCTCTGGGCCGAGCGCCCGGTGATCCTCGTGTTCGGCTCGCGGTCCTCGCGGGCCTTCCGCGATACCCTGGACGAGCTCGAGCGCTTGGGGCTCGCCTTCGGCGTGCACGCCGGCGCGGTGGCCATCTACACCGGGGAGGACGGGGACGACGGGGCCCGTACGATGGAGGGGCGCCGCAAGGCGGCGCGCCGGATGCAGGAGGGGCGGACCCTGGGCACCCTCACCATGCTGGTCGACGGGCTGGACGACGCCGCCTGGAAGGCCTATGGCGGGGGGGGGAACCCCGCGTTCCTGGTCGAGGCGGGTTTCGTCGTCGCGCGGCAGGGGACCTTCGATCCGGAGGAGATGGACCGTCTGGTCCGGCACCTGCTGGAGACGCCGCGGGCGCCCTCCACGAAGACGCCCGCCGGCCCCGGGGGGGGCCGCTGATGCCGACGCGGCCCGCCCGCAGCCTGGAGACCTTTCCCAACCCCAGCCCGGAGCGGGATTACGAGATCCGGTTCGACTGCCCGGAGTTCACCTGCCTGTGTCCGATGACGGGCCAGCCGGACTTCGCCACCCTGCGCATCCGCTACGTCCCGGACCAGCTCTGCCTGGAGCTCAAGTCGCTGAAGCTCTACCTCTGGTCCTACCGCGACGAGGGAGCGTTCCACGAGGCCGTGACGAACCGCATCCTCGACGATCTGGTCGCTGCCGCCACACCGCGGAGCATGGAGATCGAGGGGGATTTCTACGTTCGCGGCGGCATCCACACCGTCGTGCGGGCGCGTCATGAGAGGTGAGGCGCCGTTGGCGCGCACCCTAACGTCCGTCCGGCACGGGTTCGGGATCATGGTCCTGCTGCTCGCCGCCTGCACGGAGGGCCGTGGCCCCGGTGACGGGCCACTCGGCGTCGGCAGCCCGGCTCCGGACTTCGAGCTTCCCACCCTCAGCGGGGAGACCGTGCGGCTGTCCGACCTGCGCGGCAAGATCGTCTTCGTCAACTTCTGGGCAACGTGGTGCGCGCCCTGCCGGGAGGAGATGCCCTCCATGGAGGGGCTCTACGGCCGCCTGGGTACCGACCAGTTCGAGATGCTGGCGGTCAGCGTGGACGAAGGGGGGGAGCCCGCGGTGCGGGAGTTCCTGGCGGAGATCCCCCACTCGTATCCGGTCCTCATGGACGCCACCGGGGAGCGGCGACTGTCGGCCCGCACGGGACAGGCCTACGGCATCACGGGGGTCCCGGAGACGTTCGTGATCGATCGCCGCGGCTACATCGTGGAGAAGGTGATCGGGCCGGCGGACTGGACGGACCCCTCGATGGTGGACTACTTCCGGCAGCTCATCGACGCGTCCTGACCGGCCGGGTTAGCGGTCCAGTTCACGAATCCGGTGGCATCCGGCCGCCGCTGCATCCGCGCTGGCTTCGTTCCGCTCTCCGCGGCGTAGCGCTGGGGCCACGCCTCGGGCGCCGACCTCCTCGCAAACGGCTCGCGCGCGGGCCGCGGAGTCTTTCAGCAGCCTGCTAGGAGACCGGCGAGGGCTCCCGGGGCTCCGCCGCCGCGGCGCGCGCCGCGTGGGCCAGGATGCTGACCGCCCCCTCCTCGACCCAGGCGTGCTCCCCGTCCAGCACCCGCCGGGCGACACGGTAGCGTTGCGCGTCGTGGTTCCTGCGGGCGGCGCGGAAACGTTCCCCGATGCGCTGGCGGGCCCCCGCGCAGAACAGATCGGCCAGCTCCTCCGGTCGCCGGTCGGACGGGTTCCGGGAGATGCGGTCCCGGGCATGGGCGCACGCGGTGGACATCAGGAACAGCTCCGTGCCGATCTCCACGAAGCGCCCCAGGAGAGCCTGACGCTTCTCGAGCCTGGCGCCGTTGGCGATCATGGCGTGGAAGACGGCCCGGGACAGGCGCCGTGCGGTCCGGTGGGCGTAGCGCAGGTGCCGTGCCAGCGGGCCGAACTCGGCGTATCGCGGCCAGCCGGCCCATCCGATCCACCGGGTGGGGTACCACCAGGCGTAGTGCAGCCCCGCCCGCAGCCCGGCGCGCAGCTTCTCCCCGGTGGGGGCGCGGGGATCGACCAGCGCGCCGGCGATCCGGAGGTGCTCGTCCACCGCCTCCCGGGCGATGAAGAGGTGCATGATCTCGCTGGAACCCTCGAAGATGGTGTTGATCCGATAATCCCGCATCAGCTTCTCGGTGGGGATCGGGGCCTCTCCCCGGGCCTGCAACGACTCCGCGGTCTCGTAGCCGCGACCGCCGCGGATCTGCATGGTGTCGTCGACGATGCGCCAGCCGGCCTCGGAGTTGAACAGCTTGGCCATGGCGGCCTCGAGCCGGATGTCGTAGTTCCCGTCGTCCACCATGCCGCCGGTCAGCTCGACGATCGCCTCCATCGCGAACGTCGTCGCCGCCATGTCGCCGATCTTCGCGGCGATGGCCTCGTGGTGCCCGATGGGTGCGCCCCACTGCTGGCGCTCCTTGGCCCAGTTGCGGACGATCTCCAGGCAGACGCGGGCGCCCGCCAGGCACGAGGCGGGCAGCGTCAGCCGGCCGGTGTTCAGGGTGGTCAGGGCGAGCTTGAGCCCCTTGCCCTCGTCCCAGAGGAGGTTCTCCCGCGGCACCCGGACGTCCCGGAAGGTCATCAGGCAGTTCTGGATCGCGTCCAGGCCCATGAACCGGCAGATGTGATCGATGGTGATGCCCGGCGTGTTCCCCTCCACGATGAACGCCGAGATCTGGCGACGCTCCTTCCCACGGATCGTGCGAGGCGGCGTCTGGGCCATGACGATCAGGAGATCCGCCACCGGGCCGTTGGTGCACCAGAGCTTCTGCCCGTTCAGGATCCAGTGCATGCCGTCCTCGGAGAGCTCGGCGGTGGTCTCCATGCGGGCCGGGTCCGAGCCGACGTTCGGCTCGGTCAGCGCGAACGCGGAGATCTCGCCGGCGGCGAGCCGAGGCAGGTACCTGCGCTTCTGCTCCTCGGTGCCGAACATCTTGAGTGGCTTCGGGACGCCGATGGACTGGTGCGCCGACAGCCAGGCCGCCGCCGAGCCGCACCTGCTGGTCACCATGGAGATGGCCCGCTGGTAGCTGGACTGGGACAGGCCGAGGCCGCCGTACTCCTCGGGGATGTTCATCCCGAAGGCCCCCAGGTCCCGCAGCCCCTGCACGACCCGGTCGGGGAGACGGCCGAGGCGGACGTTCTCGTCGGGGTCCATCTCCGTCTCGACGAACCGCCGGAGCCGGGCGATGTACTCGTCCCCCCTGCGGCGCTGCGCCTCCGACTCCCGGGGCACCGGGTGGATGAGCTCCAGCCGGAACTCCCCGGCGAACAACCCCTTGGCGAAGCTGGGCTTCTGCCACTCGGTCTCGCGGGCTGCCTCGGCGACGTCCCGCGCTTCCTGCTCGCCTACGTGTCCCGTCTTGGTCATGGCCTCTGGCCCTCCGCGGAAGGCTCCGCGCACCGGTCGGGGCTCATGTTACAGCTTCGCGGCGGACCGGGCCAGCGTCCCCGTACGTGAAAACGCCCCCACGGTCTCCCGTGGGGGCGCGTCGAAAACAAGTCTCGACGATCAGGCCAGGCGGACGTTCTCCGCCGCGGGCCCCTTGGGGCCCTCGACGATGTCGAACTCGACCCGCTGACCCTCCGCCAGGCTCTTGAACCCGTCCGCCTGAATCGAGGAGTAATGCACGAAGACGTCCTTCGAGCCGTCATCCAGGCTGATGAAGCCGAACCCCTTCGCGTCATTGAACCACTTGACCGTACCTTGTGCCATCTGCGTGCTACCTTTCCTGAAAAACGTCTTGGGCCCGATTGCCCTTCGTCCTACCTACTCCCCTCTCGGGCGCCGGCGGACTCGTCATCCTTCCAACCCGGGATCGACGACAACGGCCATTCCGGGCGACGGTCCTGGGGTGGAATCACACGCATCGTAGCGTCCGCCCGGGGAAAGGTCAAGGGGCGGTCAACGCAGTCCCAGGCGCCAGCCCACCCGGTGGAATGGCAGCCATGCCAGCTCCCGCCGGACCCGACCGCAGCGCTCCCGGAAGCGCTCGTCCCCGCCGCCGTAATCGCGGAGGAACCGCGCCCTGTCCCTCGCGGTGGCATGGACCGCCACGGCGTCGTCCTTCAGGACGGAGCGCAGCAGACGCGCCAGGTTCTCGGCGCGGCGTCGCTCGTCCAGCCGGGGGTGGAGGCGGGAGCCGAACACGTCGATGACGAATCCCTCCGGGGGACCGTCGGTCTCCGCGACCAGCAGGTTGCGCAGATTCAGGTCGCCGTGCCACATGCCCGCGTCGTGCATCTCGCGGACCGCGCGGGCGGCGGCCCGGAGGGCGGGGCGGCGGCCCGGATCGCGGCCGTCGCGGCAGATCCAGTCCGCCAGGCTCCGGCTCGCCGGCACCCGGACCGACGCGAGATAGAGCCGGCAGGGACGGTCTCGGGTCCAGGCCAGGAAGCCGAGTTCCGGCAGGGGGACGCCGCGCTCCCGGGCCTGGACGGTGACCTCCAGCTCCCGGAACAGGCGGCCCGGTCCCCGGAACCGGTCGCGGTTGAGTCGGCCGTAGAGGCCGCCATGCAGCACCTGCTTCAGGATCAGCGACGGTCCCGGCAGCCCGTCGGGCGGGGAGAGGGAGACGACCCGGCCGCGGCCGCCCGGGGCCCCCAGGCGCAGCCGATCCTCCAGCGTGACGAGGTCCGTGAGCCCCATCGCCTGGATGGTCTCGTGGTCTCCCGACCGGTGGACGAAGGTCAGGTCCGGGGCCTCGTGCCGTTCGTAGCCGTCGGGGAGGGCCTGGCTCACGCCCCCGCCCCGAGGCCGCAGAGCTGGCCGTAGACCTGCTCCGTCCGCTCGATCATCCGGTCCATCGAGAACTCGCGCGCCCGCGTCCTTCCCGCCTCGGCGAACCGCCGGCGCACCTCCGGCTCCCGCAGGATCCGCCGCAGGGAGTCCTCCAGGGCGGCGCGGTCCCCGGCGGCGATCACCCGGCCCTGCACGCCGTCGTCCAGGATCTCCGCGACCCCGCCGATGTCCGTCGCGATGACCGGGACGCCGCAGGCCATCGCCTCCTTCACCGCCGCCGGAGAGCCCTCTCCGGCCAGCGACGGCAGCACCGCGACATCGAAGGCGGAGGTGATGCCCGGCACGTCGTCCCGGAAGCCGGTGAGGTGCACGCGGTCTCCGAGTCCCAGCCCGCGCGCCTCGGCGAGCAGCTCGCCGGTGAGGGGCCCCTCCCCGACCAGCGCCAGGTGGAGTCCCGGAAACTCGTCGGCCAGTGCGGCGAGTGCGGCGATCAGCAGGCGCTGGCCCTTCTGTGGGGCGAGCGCCGCGACGCAGCCGACCAGGAGGTCCGACGGGGCGATCCCGATCTCATTGCGGAAGGCCGCCGCCCCGTCGATCCCCCGGTAGCGCGACAGATCGATGCCGCTGTGCACCACCGTGATCCGGCCTTCGGGGATGCCGGCGGCGATCAGGTCGTGGCGGATCGATCCGGAAACCGTGATCACCCGGTCCACCCGGAACGTGAACTTGAAACGGAACAGCGGGTTCCGGCTCGTGGGAAAGGACGTCCTGCGCGTGGCGACCGTCGGCGGCTCGCGGTGGGTCCAGCGGGCCAGGGTCCCGAGGGTCACCGCATGGGAGGTGTGGTAGTGCACCACGTGAGGCCGCTCCGCGTGGAGGATGTGCCCCAGCCATCGCGCCGCCGCCAGGTCGAACTCGCCGTGCATGGGGGATTGCCGCACATCGAGCCCCTGATCCGCCGCCCGCTGTCCCAGCGGGGAACCGTCCGCCACCGCCAGGACGCACCGGTGTCCCCGCTCCACGAGACCTGCCGCGAGGTAGAGGTTCTGGATCTCCCCGCCGCGGAAGCCCGACTCGGTGTTCACGTGGAGGATCTTCAGCGCGGTCATCGAGACGTTCTCCGCCCCTCCGCGGGGGCCCCCCGCTCGCGGACCGCCTCGCCCAGGCCGCGCTCCCACAGCTTGGCGTACTTGTTGAAGACCGAGAAGAAGGACATGAGGGAGATCGCGAGGCCGTGGGTGCCGTCCAGGACCCCGAGGCGCGCGACGTACATCTTCAGGAACCGTCCCGCCGGGTGGCCGAGGAGGTGGTACAGGCCGGCCCGGCGGCCCTCCCGGTAGGCCTGGCTGGCCCCCCAGTCGGTGTAGCGCCGGAACTTCGGCCAGTACTGGTCGACGCTGGTATACGTGTAGTGGAGGAGGGGGCTGCGCAGCTGCCCGACGGCCCCGTCGACCTCCATCTCCTCGTGAACCTCGACGTCCTGGTACCGGCTCCGGCGGCGATCGAACAGGCGGATGACCCGGTCCCGGTTCCAGCCGCAGAAGCGGATCCGGCGTCCGAGGAAGTGGTTCACCCGGCGGATCCAGAACGCCGCGGCGGGTGGCGGCGACGCCAGGAGGTGACGGACCTCCCGGGCGAGCTCCGGCGTGAACCGTTCGTCGGCATCCAGCACCATCGTCCAGGAATGGGCGAGCTGCGGTAGCGCCCAGTTCTTCTGGGCCGCGGGGTTCACGTACTCGTGCTGCACGACCCGGCTGGCGCCGGAGGCCAGCTCCATGGTGCGGTCGGTGGAGAACGAATCGACGACCAGGACCTCGTCCGCCCAGGCGGAGGAGGCGAGCGCGCCCTCGATGTTGGCCTCCTCGTTGAACGTCGTGATCAGGACGGAGACCGGTGCGCCCGTTTCCGAGGGGATCTCCGCGATCCGGGGACCGCGGGGGGGCGCCGTCACCCCGGGTGGGATGCCCCGTTCCCATAGGCGGAGAGCCCGGGTGAAGGCCGCGAAGGCCGCCATCGTCGACAGCACCAGGCCGTGGACCCCCTCCCGGCAGGCGCCCTGGGCCAGATAGGCGCGCGCGAAGGCGAGCTTGGGGCGCACCAGCATCTGTAGACCGCCGGCCCGCCGCCCGGCTTCCTGATCGGCCGCTGCCTCCATGGGGGAGAAGCGCTCCAGCTTGTCCCAGAACGCCGCGAGGCTGGGGTACGGATGGTGCTCGAGGGGCTTCTGGAGCCGTCCCACCGCCCCCTGCACCACCGGGACCTCGTGCACCCGCCCCTGCCACCGCGCCCGGCCCGGGCGCAGGAGCCGGGTGACCCGGTCGCGCCCCCAGCCGCAGCGCGCCATGGGCCGTCCGAGAAAGTGATTCCGGCGTGGAATCGACCAGGCGGCGGGCGCCGGTCCGTCCGTGGACAGCGCGTCGCGGATCTCGGCGGCCAGTGCCGGGGGCACCCGCTCGTCCGCGTCGATGAACAGCACCCAGTCCCCGGCGGCCCGGGCCTGCGCCCAGTTGCGCTGGTCGTCGAACCCGTCCAGCGGGCGCTCCAGGACCCGGGCGCCCCGGTCGGAGGCGATCTCCCGGCTGCGGTCACGGCTCCCGGAGTCCACCACGAGGATCTCGTCGGCGAAGGCGAGGGAGCCCAGGCAGGCCGGCAGGTCCCGCTCCGCGTCCCGGCACAGGACGATGGCGGTCAGGCTCACCCGTCCTCCCGCTTCTTTCCGAACACGGCCGCCACCGCGATGCTCAGCACGTAGAGGAAGACCATCGGGGCGGCGAACAGGGACTGGGTGAGCATGTCGGGCGTCGGGGTGAGGATGGCGGCGAGGATGAAGATCACCAGGATGGCGTACTTGAACTGGCGGAGGAGCATCCGGCCGTTGACCAGGCCGATCCGGGCCAGGAAGAACGTGAGGATCGGCATCTCGAACACGACGCCGAGCCCCAGGAGGATGCGGCTCTCGAAGGAGAGCAGCTCCCGGACCGTCAGGACGGGACGGAAGCCCCAGTCCACCCCCTGCTGGATGAAGAACCGGGCGGCCGGGGGCAGCACGATGTAGTAGCCGAACGCGCCGCCGGCCATGAAGAACACGGAGGAGAAGAAGATGAACGGGATCGCGTAGCGGCGCTCGCGCGGGTAGAGCCCGGGCGCGATGAACAGCCAGGCCTCCAGGAGGATGAACGGGGTGGCCAGGAAGATCGCCGTCAGGAAGGCCACCTTCATGTAGAGGAGGAACGGGTCGGTCAGGTGCGTGAAGGCGAGCTTCTCCCCCTCGGGCAGGAACTTCTCGATCGGCCGCACCATGAACTCGTAGACGGGACGGGCGATGGACAGGCAGAGGAGGAACGCCACGATGAGGGCGGCGACGGCGCGGATCAGGCGGGTCCGCAGCTCGTCGAGGTGCTGCAGGAAGCTCATCTGACCCTGAGGGTCGGGCTGGGTCATTCCCCGGGCTTCCCGGCCTCAGGACGGGGCTCTTGCCGGTCGGCGCCGGCGTCCGTGTCCGTTTCCGTGCCGCCTTCGGACGGAGCTCGCTTGCCCGGAGCGGCCCCGGGTGCCGGCGGCCCCTCGGGTCCCCCGGCGCGCGGCTCCCGGCGTTCCGCGGAGCGGTCCTCGGGCGCCGTTCCGGACCCGGCACCGGGTTGCGGGGTCGCGGGGGCGGCGGGGCCCTCCGGCGTCCCCCCGCCGTCCGGTGCGGGCTGGCGTCCGGGGCCGTCGTCCGGCCGATCCCTAGGGACGGCGCTGGAGGGAGGGGGCGGTGCCGGCGGACGGAAGCCCTGTGCGCCGCGGGAGGGTTCCTCCGCCTCGATCTCGCGCTCCAGCGAACTCCGGAAGTCGTTGCTCGCGCGCCGGAACTCCCCCATGGCCTTGCCGATGGTGCGGCCCAGCTGGGGGAGCTTGCGCGGTCCGAACACCAGGAGTGCGATGACCATGATCAGCAGCAGCTCGGTGCCGCCGATGGAGCCGAACATGGGACGCCCTCCTTGCCTGCTGAGCCTAAAAGACTTAGAGTCTTATTATCCCGATACCGGAGGCGGCGCGTCAAGCGTCCCGGGATGCCTCGGGGACCGGAAAGCGTTGGCGCTTCACGGGGTCGGATACTTTACATGCCCCGCCGGCAGCCCTATATTCGATAGAGCACCCGGATGCAAGCGTCCACGAGGAGATTCCAGCCCACGGCCGGGCTTCGCGCGAAGGAGCCGTGTTGAGAAAGCGATACCAGGTCCTGCTGCCAGCCGTCGTCCTCGGAACCCTGTTCGGCCTCTGGCTGGGCGGCCGCACGGCCGTGGTCCGCGCGGACGGCTCCGATGCCTCCGACGCCTACCTCCGGACCTTCACCCAGATCCTGGAGATCGTCGAACGCCAGTACGTCGACGAGGTGCCCTCGGAGGATCTCGTCACCGGGGCGATCCGTGGGATGCTGACGACCCTCGACCCGCACTCCAACTTCCTGGACCGGCGATCCTACCAGGAGATGAGGGAAGAGCAGCGGGGCTCCTTCTCCGGGCTGGGGATCGTCATCTCCCTCCGCGGTGACGAGAACCTGCTGACGGTGATCTCCCCGATCGAGGGGACGCCTGCGGAGCGCGCCGGCATCCGGGCCGGCGACGTGATCGCCGAGATCGAGGGGAACGAGACCATCGGCATGTCGATCGACGACGCCCTCATGAAACTCCGGGGGCGGCGCGGTACGCAGGTCTCCATCGGGATCCGCCGGGAGGGGAGCGACGATCTCCTCCCGTTCACGATCACCCGGGACGACATCCCCACCAACTCGATCCAGTACGCCTACATGATCCGTCCGGGCACGGGCTACATCCGGATCAAGAACTTCACCCAGACCACGGAGTCGGAGCTCAAGGAGAAGCTCGACGAGCTGGAGGAACAGGGTATGGAGCAGCTCGTCCTGGACCTCCGGTGGAACCCCGGAGGCCTGCTCGACCAGGCCGTCCGGGTCTCCAGCCTGTTTCTGGATGCGAACGACAAGATCGTGTTCACCCGGGGCCGGACCGAGCGATCCAACGAGGAGTACCTGGTCCCGGCCGGTGGCCACCGTTTCAGGCTCCCGATGGTCGTCTTGATCAACCGCGGCAGCGCCAGTGCCTCGGAGATCGTCGCCGGGTCGATCCAGGATCACGATCGAGGGCTCGTGGTCGGGGAAACGTCCTGGGGAAAGGGCTTGGTGCAGACGGTCTACTCGCTCTCCGACGATGCCGCGCTGGCCCTGACCACCGCCCGCTACTACACGCCCAGCGGCCGGCTGATCCAGCGGGACTACGCGTCCCTGGAGGACTACTTCTCCCCCTCGCCCGAGGACGATGCGACGGTGGGCAGCCCGGAGGTCGAGAAGGGTGAGGTGCACTTCACGCGCGCCGGCCGGAAGGTGTATGGCGGGGGCGGCATCCACCCGGACGTGTTCGTCTCCCTGAACGACCTGACGGATTTCACCGAGAGCCTGGAACGGCGTTCCGTGTTCTTCGAGTTCGCCACCCACTACCGCGTCGGTCACCCCGACCCGCCGGACGAGGCCACCTTCCGCGTGGACGACGAGGTGATGCAGGCGTTCCGGGCGTTCCTCGATGCGAAGGAGATCGAGGCGACCGACGAGGAGCTGAAGGCGAACGACGACTACGTCCGCCGGGGGATCAAGGCCGAGATCTTCGCGAACTACTTCGGCCTGGTGGAGCGCAACAAGGTCCTCTCCGAGGGGGACACCCAGCTCCAGGAGGCCCTTCGCAGCTTCGATCGGGCGCGGCAGCTCGTGTCGATGCGCGCCGCGGCGGACGCGCCGGTCGAGGAGGCGCCGGTCCCCAACTGAGTGGCCACCCCTTCGGTGGCATCCGGCCCCTTCGTGCCCCCCTCCCGGAACTCGTGCTAACATCGGGACGGGTCTCGCGGGCCCCGGTCTCGTTGCTTCTCCTCTGAACGTGCCGTGCCTCCGTCGTCGAGACGGGCCTCGACGGGAACACATCATGACCTCCGCGACGGGACAGTAGGATCCAGGCCGCTGATGTCGCGCTCCCGCCTCTTCCTCTTCGCCGGAATCGTCGGTGCGCTGCTGGTCGGAGGCGCCCTCTCCGTCGTGCGCGTTCCCGAGGATGCCCTGGTGCTCTCGGGAGGCCGCGTGCTCCCTCCCGGAGCGCACCTGGGCTTTCCCTGGAGTCCGCGCTTCGAGATCCCGCTGCGCCCGAGGACGGTGCTGCCGGCGGTCCCCGTCGCCGCGCCCGACGGGACGGCGATGACGGTGGGGCTGGCGCTGCGGGTCGACGTGCGTCCGGAGGTCCTCCAGGTCCCGGGGGCGCAGGTGGCCGAGGCCGGGGGCTGGGAGCCGTATCTCGCCCGCCGGGCCGGTGCGGCGCTCGACGGGGCGCTGGCCGCGCACCCGGACGCGGATCCCCTGACGGCGGCGTTCGGGACGATCGCCGCCGCTGCGGTCGAGGAGGCGCTGCGGGGTCCCGGCCTGGAGGTCGGTGAGGTGGCCCTGCTGGGGGGGGAAGATCCTGCCTGGCGCGCCTACCGGGAGGCCCGGGTCCGCGCCCGGGTCCGGGCCACGGGCCGCAAGGTGCTCCTGATCGGCCTGGACGGAGCGGACTGGCAGCTGATTGACCCGCTGCTGGAGCGCGGCAAGCTACCCGGCCTGGCGTCACTGCTGCGACGCGGCGTCAGGGCGGACCTGCGCTCCAACGACCCCATGCTCTCCCCGCTCCTCTGGACGACGGTGGCCACGGGAAAGCCGCCGGAGGATCACGGCATCATCGATTTCCTGCTGGTGGACGCGGAGACGGGACGTCGCGTGCCGATGTCCAGCACCTTCCGGCGGACGAAGGCGCTGTGGAACATCCTCACGGACGTCGGGCGGGATTCCGCCTTCGTCGCGTGGTGGGCGACCTGGCCCGCCGAGCGGATCGAGGGCACCATGGTGACCGACCGGGTCTCCTACTCCCTGTTCGCCGGGATCACCCCGGAGCCCGGTGAGGGGAGCGCCGGCCTGACCTTCCCGCCCGGCTACATCGCGGAGGTGAAGGACCGGCTCGCCCGTCCGGCGGATCTCTCCTACGACGAGGCGAGGCGCTTCCTCCGCATCACCCGGGACGAGTTCGACCGCGGGATGGCGCGCCTCGACGGGCCGAAGGGGGGCCCCCCCGAGGATCCGGTGGTTGCGCTGGCCCGCGTGGTCGCGGCGGCGCGCACCTACCACGCGATCGGCCTGGACCTCCTGCGGCGAGGGCAGCCGGAGCTGACGGCGATCTACTACGAGGGGATCGACCAGATCGGACACCGCTTCATGCACTACGCGCCCCCCCGCATGCCCCTGGCCAGCGACGACGAGTGGGAGCGCTACCGGGGCACCGTCGAGGCCTACTACGAGTACCAGGACGAGCTGCTGCGAGAGGTGCTCGCCGCCGCGGATCCGGAGACGGTGGTCGTGCTGCTCTCCGACCACGGCTTCAAGAACGGGGCGGGCCGCCCGCCGGAGATCGCGCCCTATGTCAGCGAGAAGCCCGGCTTCTGGCACCGGCGCTACGGGATCTTCGTGCTCGCCGGTCCCGGCGTCCGCCACGGGACCCTCGACCCGGTGAGCCTCTACGACATCGCGCCGACCGTCCTGGCGATCCTCGGCCTTCCCCGTACGGAGGACATGGGGGGAAAGGTCCTGGACGAGGCGTTCGTGGCTTCGCTCCATCCCGGGGTGGTGGCCACGTACGAGGGGATCGGGGAGCGTGCCCAGGCGCCCACGGTCAGCGCCGCCGGGAGCGCCATCGAGGCGGAGATGGTCCGGGAGCTCACGGCGCTCGGCTACCTGGCGCCCGACGCCGCCGACGCGGTGGCCGCCCCCGACCCCGACGCGGACCCCGTTGCGGGGCAGGCTCGCGTCACCGCGAACTACCACCTGAACCTGGCCTCCATCCTGGCCTCCCAGGGCAAGCACCGGGAGGCGGAGGAGGAGATCCGCAAGGCCCTCGCCAAGGCGCCGCTTCCCGAGGCGCAGCGGATGCTGTCCGAGGTCCGGGAGCAACAGGGAGACCTGGCCGGAGCGATCGAGGCCCAGCGACGGTTCCTGGAGGCGGTGGGCGACGTCGGGTCGGCGGACGCCGGACGGCTGCGGCTCGTCGGCCTGCTGCTGGAGCACGGCGACGTCGAGGCGGCCCGCCGGATGGCCGCGGGGACCTTCCGCTCGGATGCGGTTCGCCGCACCGCCCAGGGCCTGGTGGCGGAGCGGGAGGGGCGCATCGACGAGGCCACGGGGCTCTACCGGGCCGCGCTCACGGAGCAGCCGACGCTCGCCGCGGCGATGACCCGGCTGTATCCTCTCACGCCGCCGTCGCGGCTCGGCGAGCTGGAGCCCGTGGTGCGCCGGGGGCTCGAGCGCAACGACCAGCTCGCCGCCTACCACAACGTCCTCGGGGTGATCCTCAAGACACGCGGGGACCTCGCCGGCGCCGTCGCCGCCTACCGGCGGGCGCTGGCGCTGGAGCCGGACCAGGCGGAGTACCTGGCCAACCTGGGCAACGCCGAGATGATCCGCGGCCGGCTGGATGCGGCCCTGGAGGCCCTCGAGCGGGCGCGGCGCATGGCGCCGGACAACCCCGACGTCTGGGTGGGGCTCGCGAGCGTGCACGGGAAGGCGGGTCGCG
Organism: Acidobacteriota bacterium; assembly: GCA_050115015.1. GTDB lineage: Bacteria > Acidobacteriota > Polarisedimenticolia > CBDVAL01 > CBDVAL01 > JASFRI01. Next base: position 8,653 of record JASFRI010000008.1, on the reverse strand, counting down.
CCGCGGAGTCGCTGTCGGCGTTCCAGCGCGCCGTGGAGCTCGGGGCGGAGGGGCCCGGCCCCCTGGCGGGGATCGCGCTGGCCTACCTGCAGCTGGACGATCCCGACGCCGCCCGCCGGGTCCTGGACGAGGCCCGTGGCGCCTACCCTGACGATCCGATGCTCGCGGAGCTCCGCCGGTCGCTGCCCTGATCCGTGCGGCGCTCTTCCCGGCTCAGGCCGCCCGTCGCAGGAAGGCGAGCTTCTGGTGGTGGGTCATCCGCGAGAACCGGCGCAGGTCGCGCAGGCGCCGTCCCGCCGGGACCGTCTCCAGGTGCTCCAGGTAGCGCAGCCCGAGACGCGCCGCGTCCCGGTAGCGTGCCCGCACCGCGAGATCCGGATCCACGAATCGGTGCTTGTGGAACAGATGGTGCCGCAGCCAGACGACCGCCTCCTCCGGCAGCCGCTGCCTCCCCGCGAGCCGGGCCAGGAAGTGCCGCATCACGAGCTCCTTCGAGACGTTGGCGTGGAGCTCCATCTCGAGCAGGCTGACCTCCGCTCCGGTGCGCGCCCGGGTGGCCAGCAGGAGCAGGTGATCGAGCTCCTCCACGAAGGTCGCGAAGGCGTCCACGTTCCCGCCATGAAGGTCCCGGGTGGGGGGCTCGTCCTCGAGGCTCCGGATCAGGGCGTCCGGGAAGTAGACCGCCAGACGGTAGTGCCCATCCTCATCGTGCCGGAGCAGCACCTGGGCGGCGGTGCCGGCGCTATCGACGCTCCGGACGATCTCCTGGTTCCGCGTCAGCCGCCGGAAGCCGTCGTCTCCGACGACGAAGGCGGCCGGCGGGCCCGGCAGCGCCGGATGGTCGTACGTGCGCTCCAGAAGCCCGCAGATCTGCTCCAGAAGGGCCATTCTCCTCCCTGCTCAGCCGCTGCGATAGAGGAACCGCTGGCCGTCGTGGTCGACCAGGATCCGACGGTACGGCACCCGGGCCCGCGCCTGCGCGAGGACCCGCCGCTGGAGCATCTCGAAGTCGGGGGTGCGCTCCTCCCGGCGCGCCTCCTGGATGTAGCACAGCAGGTTCGTGGCCTCCTCGGAGGCCACCGCATCGAGCCGGGCCTCGCTGCGTAGCTTCTTGCTCACCTTGATGTTGCAGACCTCGTTCAGCACCCGGCTCAGGAAACGGGCCCCGTACTCGGGCGAGTATCCCTTCTCGATGAGCGTCCGGCGGGCGGCGGGAGAGACCTCCAGGTGGACGTTCTGATAGCGCCGGTAGCGGTCGACGATGCGCGCCAGCTCGAGGTTGAAGATACGGGCGATGGAGGCCGCCTGCAACGCCTGGAAGTGGACGACCTGCACCCGGTTCATGAACTCCGGGGAGAGTTCCCGGCGCAGGTCCGACAGCAGCTCCCGGCGCTGGAAATCGGCCCGGGCGTCGCCGCCGCCGAATCCGATCGGATCCGGATCCTGCTGGATGCGGCTGTACCCCAGGTTCGAGGTGTAGACGAGCATCGTCGACGCGAAGTTCAGCTGCTGGCCGCGGTTGTCGGTGGTCGTCCCGCGGTCCATCAGGGACAGGAAGAACTTGCGGAGCTGCGGATGGGCCTTCTCGACCTCGTCGACGAGGATGATCGAGAAGGGCGCTGCGGCGGCGCGATGATGGAACTCCGTGAGAATCCCCTCCTCGTCGCTGCGGATGAAGCCCCGCGTCGAGCCCCGGAGCTCGTTGATGTCCGACGGGTAGGTGTAGCTCGGCCCCTCGATCAGCAGCAGCGGCACCTCCCGCCCCCATACCCGCTCCATCGCCTCGGCGAGCTGCTCCACCAGGTGGTTCTTGCCGACCCCGGTGGGGCCAATGAAGAAGTAGGAGAGGGGCCGGTTCCGTGCCTGGGTCCCCGTCGCGAACAGCGAGAAGTCGTCGCAGATGGTGTTGATGGCCGCCGGCTGGTCGATCACGACCGACTTCAGCCGCTGGCGCAGGACCTCGATGTCCAGGGAGGAGAACAGCAGCAGCCTCTCCAGGTACGAGAGCTTCTCGGAGGGATCGAGCCGGGCGAGCTCCGGGTCATCCTCCTCGATCATCACCGGTTCCAGCGGCCGGTAGTCCGCCGGAACCGCCATCTCTCCACCCGCCGCGCCGAACGACGCCCGGGCGGGGTCGGCGCCGTCGGGGGCGATGGCGCTGACGGCGGGAGGCACGCCGAAGCGCTCCTCGTCCGCCCGATCCGTTCCGCGGGCGTCGGCGAACAGCTCCAGCGCGGCGAGGATCGCCGCGTAGTCGTCGAAGTGCCGGGCGCACTGCCTCAGGAACGTCACCTCCTCCTCGATGCGGCTGCCGCCCAGGCGGTTCGCCCGGAAGAACTCCCGCAGCCGCTCGTCCCGTCCCAGCTCCTCCAGGATGTCCGAGGCGCGCTGGTAGGCCGCGACGCCGAGCTCTTTCAGGTCCCACGACTGGTGGGAGCGCCGCCCGAACAGGCCCACGTCGTAGAGGCACTTCTCCCCGATCAGGCGGACCTCGTCGGGGACGGAGCGTATGCGCCGCAGGGAATGCAGCACGCGGTCCGCCTCGTCGGGGGCCGGGCCGTTCCACAGGCCCCGTAGCTCCTGCAGGGTGGAGCTTGCGCTACCGTGCAGGATGCGGTCGATGGTGAGCTCGTCGTAGACGTCCGCGAGCAACAGGAAGTAGTTGGAGGCCAGGCCGCTGAGGTAGCGGGCCTCGAGACGGTCGAGGCTCCGGCCCTGGAGACGCTCCGCGCCGATCCGGGTGAGGCGATGCTCGAGCCGGATGCGGTCCAGCGGTTCCAGCGGCCTGGGCGTTTCGTGGCGTTCCGACATCGGTCCCCTCCCCGCCACCGGTACCCCGCCGGTGGCATCCGGACTCGGATCTGCCGCCTTGATGAGAGCTGTGTCGACGGAAAGGCGCTGCCAGCCACGGATTTCCGTCGTCTTGGGGAAAGGTGGGCGCGATCCGGGGATCGCGCAAGTCCCCCCGGCGCGGTGCGTGCCGGGGGCCGGCCGGGCGGGCGTGGTGGGGTGCCGGGGAGGGACCCCCGGCGCGACCGCGGCGCGCCGTCCCGGTGCACAAGCGGGGAAGGGCTAAAAACTCTGCGTAAAGGACTTATCCAGGTCGGATCCGCCCCCGGTCGGCCGCCGGGAACGTCTTGACAGCCCGGAACGCCAGCGCTATCATTAGCACTCGTTCGGAGTGAGTGCTAATATTCCGGGGGCGTCCGGAGCGGTCGGGATTCGCCACGGAAATCCAACCAGAATCAGAACTTCCATAGAAACAGGAGGAGCCGAGCATGAACGTGAAGCCGCTGGGAGACCGGGTGCTGGTCAAGCGGGTCGAGGCCGAGGAGAAGGTCCGCGGCGGGATCATCATCCCCGATTCCGCCAAGGAGAAGCCCATGGAGGGCAAGGTGGTCGCCGTCGGTGCCGGAAAGCGGGACGAGTCCGGCGAGCTGATCCCGATGGAGGTCAAGAAGGGGGACCGGGTGCTCATCGGGAAGTACGCGGGCACCGAGTTCAAGCTCGATAACGAGGAGTGTGTGATCGTCCGCGAGGACGAGATCCTCGGCATCATCGGTTAACCCGAACCGGCCGGCAGGCCGTTTCCGTCGATATCGAGAAAAGGAGAGAACTCTCATGGCTGCAAAGGACATCACGTACGCCGAGGATTGCCGCCAGGCGATGCTCCGCGGGGTCAACAAGCTCGCGGACGCCGTCAAGGTCACCCTCGGTCCCAAGGGACGCAACGTCGTCCTCGAGAAGAAGTTCGGTTCGCCGACGTCGACCAAGGACGGCGTCACGGTGGCGAAGGAGATCGAGCTGGCGGACGCGCGCGAGAACATGGGCGCCCAGATGGTCCGCGAGGTCGCGAGCAAGACCTCGGACATCGCCGGCGACGGCACCACCACCGCGACGGTGCTCGCCCAGTCGATCTACCGCGAGGGCGTGAAGGCGGTGACCGCCGGCGCCAACCCGATGGACCTCAAGCGCGGCATCGAGATGGCCGTCACCGCGGTGGACGAGCACATCCGGAAGCTGTCCAAGCCCGTCGAGGGCAAGTCGATCGCCCAGGTCGGCACCATCTCCGCCAACAACGACCCCACCATCGGGAAGATCATCGCCGAGGCCATGGACAAGGTCGGCAAGGACGGGGTGATCACCGTGGAGGAGGCGAAGTCGATGGACACCACCCTCGAGGTGGTGGAGGGGATGCAGTTCGATCGCGGCTACCTCTCGCCCTACTTCGTCACCGACCCGGACCGCATGGAGTGTGTGCTGGAGAACCCCTACATCCTCATCCACGAGAAGAAGATCAGCAACATGAAGGATCTTCTCCCGATTCTCGAGCAGATCGCCAAGCAGGGCAAGCCCCTCCTGATCATCGCCGAGGACATCGAGGGCGAGGCCCTGGCCACGCTCGTGGTCAACAAGCTGCGCGGCACGCTCCACGCCGCCGCGGTGAAGGCGCCGGGCTTCGGTGATCGACGCAAGGCCATGCTGGAGGACATCGCCATCCTGACCGGCGGCAAGAGCATCACCGAGGACCTCGGCATCAAGCTCGAGAACGTCACGGTCCAGGACCTCGGCCAGGCGAAGAAGGTCACCATCGACAAGGACAACACGACCATCGTCGAGGGCGCCGGCAAGGGGAAGGACATCGAGGCGCGGGTCAAGCAGATCCGGGCACAGATCGAGGAGACCACCTCCGACTACGACCGGGAGAAGCTCCAGGAGCGTCTCGCGAAGCTCGTCGGCGGCGTCGCCGTGGTGAAGGTCGGCGCGGCCACCGAGACCGAGATGAAGGAGAAGAAGGCCCGGGTCGAGGACGCGATGCACGCGACCAAGGCCGCGGTCGAGGAGGGGATCATCCCCGGTGGCGGCGTGGCCTACATCCGCGCCATCCCCGGGCTCGCCAAGATCAAGGAGAAGAACGAGGACATCCAGCTCGGCATCAACATCGTGCGCCGTGCGCTGGAGGAGCCGCTTCGCCAGATCGCCAACAACGCGGGCGAGGAGGGCTCCGTCATCGTGATCAAGGTGAAGGAGCTCGAGGGTACCGAGGGCTTCAACGCCTACGAGGGCAAGTACACCGACATGGTGAAGGCGGGGATCATCGATCCGACCAAGGTCTCCCGCAACGCCCTGATGAACGCGGCCTCCATCGCAGGCCTGATGCTCACCACCGAGGCCCTGATCAACGAGGTCAAGGAGGAGGAGAAGAAGGGTGGCGGTGGCGCCCCGGGCATGCCCGGCGGCGGCATGGGCGACATGTACTAGGGTCGTCCCGCCCCTGCGGTCCACAGGGCCCATCCCGGCGCGTCCGGGATGGGCCCTTTTTCTTGCACCCGCCGTCGTCGTGTAAACTGATTACCGGCCGTCGCGGCCACCCGGGAGGAGCCCATGAGAAGAAGCGTCTGCTGCCTGATCGTCTCGATCCTGGCCGCCGTCCCGGCCATCCACGGGGGGGAGCTGGCCGCGCCGCCGGCACGCTTCGCGCTGGCGATCCACGGCGGCGCGGGGGTGATCCCGAAGTCGCTGAAGGAGGAGACGAAGCAGGAATACCTGCACTCCCTGAGGGACGCCCTGACCGTGGGACGCGACATGCTCGCCGGCGGGGCCTCCAGCCTCGACACGGTGCAGGCGGTGGTCCGGTTCCTCGAGGACGACCCCCGGTTCAACGCCGGCAAGGGAGCGGTGTACAACCACGAGGGCGGGCACGAGCTGGACGCAGCCATCATGGACGGCCGCGACCTCTCCTGCGGTGCGGTGGCGGGGCTGACGACGGTCCGCAACCCGATCGACCTCGCCCGGCTCGTGATGGAGCGGACCCCGCACGTCTTTCTGGCGGGGGACGGCGCCGAGGAGTTCGCGACCCTGATGGAGGTGGCCCGGGTGGAGCCGGACTACTACTTCACGCCGCGGCGCTACGAGGCCTGGAAGGACGCCCTCGAGGCGGAGCGCAAGGCGGCCGGTGCGGCGGTCGGGGACAAGGGGACCGTGGGGGCGGTCGCCCTCGACGGCCGGGGGAACCTGGCGGCGGCCACGTCGACCGGGGGCCTGACGAACAAGCGGCTCGGCCGGATCGGCGACGTCCCGGTCATCGGCGCGGGGACCTACGCGGACAACCGGAGCTGCGCGGTGTCGGGGACCGGCGTGGGGGAGGAGTTCATCCGCAACAACGTCGCCCACGACATCGCCGCCCGCATGCGCTACCGGGGGGATTCCCTGGAGGCGGCCGTGGCGGCGGTCATCCAGGAGGTCCTGTCCCTCGGGGATGGTGGGGTCATCGCCGTCGACCGGCAGGGGAACATCGTGATGCGGTTCAACACCGAGGGAATGTTCCGCGGCGCCGCGGATTCCTCCGGACGCTTCGAGGTCGCCATCTGGGAGTGAGCGGCGCGCCATGTCCCTGTCCCGCTTCGATGAGATCGCCGGCCTGTTCGATCGGGTGACCGATGCCCCGATCCATCGGCGGATGCGCCGGGCGACGCTGTTCCCGCTGGGGGAGGTCGCGGGCCGCACGGTCCTGGACCTGGGCGCCGGCCCCGGCGGCCTCGCCGCGGACCTGGCGGACCGCGGCGCGTGGACGGTGGCGGTGGACGGTGCCCCGGAGATGCTGCGGCGAGCCCGCACGCGGCTGCCTCCCGCGGTGCACCTCGTCCGTGCGGATGCGCACTGCCTTCCGTTCCGCGACGCGTCCCTGGATCACGCGGTGGGGATGCTGGTCCTCCACCTGCTCGCGGATCCGGTCCCGGCGCTGCGCGAGCTCCGGCGGGTCGTGCATCCCGGAGGCAGGCTGGCGTTCCTGACCCAGTCGGACGGCTACGACGTCGGGGCCATCGGCCGGCTGCGCGAGCCGCTGGATTCCACGGAGCGTGAGTTCCTGGAGGGCTGCGCCCGCTCCGCGGCGTCCCACCCGCTGCGGGATCGCGGGGCGTGGACCGCGGTGTTTCGCGCCGCCGGTCTCACGCCGCCGACGATCAGCACGGTCCTCCCCGACGTGGTCTGGCTGCTGTTTGCACCCAACGAACCGGCCTGAGGGGGATCGCCCCGAGCCGGAGCGAGGAGACGCGACGATGAACGAGATGCGCCGGGTGCTCGTGGTGGACGACACCCTGTTCTTTCGCAGCACGCTGTCGGATCTCCTCCGGGGGGAGGGATGGGAGGTCATCGAGGCCGCCGACGGCAAGACCGCGGTCACCGAGGCGGCCCGCCTCGGGAGCCGCCTCGACCTGATCCTGGTGGACCTCCAGATGCCCGGGATGGACGGGTTCGAGGTGCTCCGCCACCTGCAGAACGACGAGCAGGCCCGCCGGGTCCGGGCCCTGGCCATGACCGCGGATCATCCCGACCTGGCGCAGATGGACGTCCTGCGCTCCCTGGGGGCCCGCGGCTTCGTGGACAAGACCCTGCCGATGCCGGAACTCCTGGAGCGCATCCGGCTCGCGGCGGGGGCGGAAGGCGGCCCCGGTGCTGCGCCTACCCCGAAAAGCCGCTGAAGGTGTCGCCCATCTTGACGTTGCGAGGCAGCTCGATCTCGTAGCGGGAAGCGTCGATCTCCGGGTTGACCTGGATGTTGGAGAACGTGAACGTCGTCCGGTCACCGTCCGGGTTCAGGTAGGAGACGCGCCGCGTCTGGCCCGTCTTCGCATCCAGCCAGATCCGCAGCTCGGTGAGCCGCTTCTTCATCTTCGGCGTCTTCGGCACGAGGACGAGGACGTCGGCGGACACGAGGTCGCCGTCGTCGGGAGAGCCCAGGGAGATCTCGTAGTCCTGCCGCAGCGCCTCCGGGTCCTCGCCCACCCCGAGATACTGGCGGATGCGGTTCGTCCAGCGACGGACGTTCACCTCCTCGGCGCGGTTGAGATCGGGATAATAGGCGAGCAGCACCTCGTCGGTGAGCAAGACCTGCTTCTGGGTGGGGGACTGGTAGTCCCACAGGTAGAGCCCCGGCTTGGAGTGGTAGAAGACGCCGGTCTGGACCACCGGCTCCTTCAGCAGCGACAGCTCCTTGCGTTCCTCGAACCGGCAGCGCAGCGAGTCCGTCGAATCCTGTGCGGCGGTGAAGCGCTCCAGGACACGATCGAGCTCTGCCGGCGTGCCGCCGGAGTCGGCGACGAGGAGGGAGAGGGGCAGCAGCAGCGACAGGGCAGCGACGATTCGTGGAAGATGGAGGCGTGTGAGCATCTCGAAGGACCTGTTCCGGGGTCGCCGGGCTCGGCGACCCGACGGAGGAGCCATTGCCCGCGTACCGTAACAGAAGCGCCCCGCAAAGACAAGGGAGACAAGGAGATCGGCGCGCGGATCCGGCGGGGCAGCCGCACCGGTACGCCCGCCTCCTGCGGGTCGGGGGCCTGTCGTGCCTGTTGCTCCTCCCCGCCGCCTGTGGGCCCGGGGCCGATCCGGCGCCGGCGACGATCCTCATGGCGGAGGACCGCCGGGATCCCGCTCCCGTCCGGGAGCTGGCGTCGGATCCGGAACCCGGACGCCGCCGGCGGGCGTGTCTCGCCCTCGGCCGCATCGGCGATCCCGGGGATCTTCCCCTGCTCCTGGAACGTCTCGAAGACCCCGACCCCTCGGTCCGGGCCACGGCGGCCTTCGCCCTGGAACTGTTCGCCGCCCCCGGCAGCGCCGCAGCGCTGCGGCGCGCCCTGGAGGATCCCGCCCC
>JASFRI010000007.1:0-26250 GCA_050115015.1 Acidobacteriota bacterium | reverse complement strand
CACGGAACGCGGGGGTGCCGGCCAGCTCCTCGAGCCCGCGCCAGAACTGCTGGCCGCGCAGCGCCGAGAGGCGTTCCCGGAGCTTCGTCAGGTCGATGCGCTCGTCGTTCTTCATCGGTGACAGGTGGAGCAGTCGATCCGGGTCTGCACGTCGTATTCCTTGACGAGACGTGCCCCGAGCTCCGCCTGTGGCTCCTCGGGGGCGTACGCCATGTTGAACACCTCGTCGCGCGGACGCAGGTAACGCTCGGGGTTCCGGTGGCACTCCAGGCACCACTCCATCTGGAGGGACTCCCCCTTGCGCATCAGGTTCATGCGATTCACCGGCCCATGGCAGGTCTCGCAGCCCACACCCTTGTGGATGTGGATGCTGTGGTCGAAGTAGGCGAAGTCCGGGAGGTCGTTCACCTTGGTCCAGCGGATCGGCTGGGCGTCACGGAAGCTCTTGCGGACCGGGGCCAGCGTCGGGCTGTCCGAGTAGAGCTGCGAGTGGCAGTTGATGCACGTACGCGTCGGGGGGATGCCGGCCGTGGAGGACGTCTCCACCGCGGTGTGGCAGTACCGGCAGTCGATCCCGATGGACCCGACGTGGTGCGCGTGGCTGAAGGGGATCGGCTGCTCCCGGTCCACGTCCTCCTGGGTCACGTACGGCGAGCGGTCGAGGGTGTAGAGGATCCAGAGAGATCCGCCCAGAAACGCCAACGCCCCGAAGATGCTGATCCGGGACAGAGTGTTGGTGCTCGGATGGAAAAGCTGCGCCACGTGCCTGCCTTCGCGTATGGGGGCTCGGAGCTATAGGGACGGGGGATTCTACTCCTGCGCTCCCCGCTCTTCAAGCAACGGAGGCAAAAAACCGCCCCCACCGGAGGACACGAAAGCGTTCCGAATCAATGCCTTCTCGTGCATCGTCCGATCACGGGAGGTGCGGGTGATTTGCCCCACCCCGCGCGGCCGGGCGCCGGCGGTGCCGGGTCGCCCCGGATGTTGTAGGATTCCGTTGCACAGACATCATCCGCAGGCCCCGTACCTGGTCCCGGGTGCCTCCGGGCGATGGACGGCTACGCCCCCCCGCCGGGTCCGGCCCGGCGGGATGGAGGGAGACCATGCTCAGACGGATGCCTCACGTCGTTCTCCTGATCCTATTCCTCGCCGCGACGGCGACCGCCGCCGACAAGGCGCGCTCCCAGACCGCCGGGACTTTCATGAACGCCACCCAGGAACAGGCCTTCGGTCTTCACGTGGTCCTTTCCGGCAATGCCACGGTCCTGATCGACGACGGCGGCATGGCGGGACCGTTCAAGGAGGTCAGCAAGAACGGCACCCCGCACATCATCCTCGCCAAGCCCGCGGACCCGATCAAGCCGGGGGACAAGGTGGAGCTTTCGTTCAGCTCCACGGCCAAGAAGATCGAGATCCAGAAGTGGTGGTGGGTGGACGGCAAGGGGAAGAAGCTCGGCGGCACGCAGAAGGGCTAGTGCCGGAGGGATCGACGTCGATCTGCGCCCCGCCGCACGCGTGGTGTCCGGGCGTCGGCGGGGCGTTCTGAATGGGCATCGGGGCAATCGTCGTCGTCGTGCTGCTGCTGATCGGCGCGAACGCCTTCTACGTCGGCACCGAGTTCGCGGTGGTCAGCGCCCGGCGCGGCCGGATCCGGCAACTGGCCCAGGAGGGCAGGCTCGGAGCCCGGCTCCTCGTGCCCGTCCTCTCCGACAACCGGAACCTCTACCGCGCGCTCACCGCCTGCCAGGTGGGGATCACCGCTTCCAGCCTCGCGCTGGGGGCCTTCGCCCAGGTCCGGATCGCGGACCTCCTGCGGCCGTGGCTGGCCGCCATCGGCGGCGCCGCCGGGATGATCGCCGAGTCCGCGGCGGTGGTGGTCACGCTCCTGTCCGTCGCCCTCCTCCAGGTGGTCTTCGGCGAGATGGTGCCGAAGTCGATCGCGCTCCGGCACCCGCTGCCGTGGTCCCTGATGGCGGCGCTTCCCCTCCGCTGGTCCCAGACCCTCTTCACCTGGTTCATCGTCGTCCTGACCTCCTCCGCCAACGGCATCCTGCGGCTGCTGGGCGTGCCGGCGGTGACCCACCGCGGCCCGCGCTCGGCGGCGGAGCTCGGCCTGGTGGTCGCCGAGAGCGCCCGTGTCGGTGCGGTGAGCCCCGAGCTCCGCGACGGCGTGCACAACGCGCTGCGGTTCTCCTCCCGGACCGCACGGGACGTCATGGTGCCGCGCATCCGCGTGCGGGGCATTCCGGTGGAGGCGGACCTCGACGAGGTCCGGCGCATCCTCCGGGAGTCACAGGCGACCCGCCTGCCGGTCTACCATCGCTCGCTGGACGAGATCGTCGGCTTCGTGCACGCCAAGGAGGTCCTGGTCCGCACCGTCGGGGCGGCGGACCCGCCCCCCCTCGACAAGATGGTCCGCGCGGTGCTCCCGGTCCCGTGGAGCGCCCGGGCCGGCGCGTTGCTCGAGAAGATGCGTTCGGCGCGCATCACGATGGCGGTGGTCCTCGACGAGCACGGCGGCACGGAGGGGATCGTCACGCTCGAGGATCTCGTCCAGGAGGTGATCGGCGAGGTGGAGGAGGAGTTCGCCATCACGGGGCCCCGGGCCGAGCGCCTCCCCGACGGCCGGATGCGGCTCCGGGGCGAGGACCCCCTCGTGGAGATCCGCGACCGCTTCGGCCTCGATCTCCGCTCGGAGGAGGCCCACACCCTTGGCGGTCTGATCATGGAGCGTCTCGGCCGCATCGGACGGCCGGGGGACCGGGTGCACATCGACGGCATCACCCTCGAGATCGAGGCGATGAACCGGCTCCGGATCGAGACGGTGATGGCGACGCCGGCCCCCGCGGAGGAGGGGGGCGTCCCGTGATCGGCGCCGCGGCGGGCATCCTGCTCCTGGTGGCGGGGTTGCTGTTCCTGAACGGGGTGTTCGTGTCCTCCGAGTTCTCCTTCCTGGGGGCCGCCCGGTCCCGTCTCGAGCCCCTGGCGCGATCCGGGAGCACCGCAGCCCGCGGCGTGCTGGCGCTGACGGGAAACCTGCGGGCCCTCGACCGCTCCCTCACCACGGCGCAGATCGGGATCACCTTCGTGAGCCTGGGCCTGGGGATGTACGGGGAGCACGCGGTGGCGGAGCTCGTCGCTCCCCTGTTCCTGCGCTTCGGCGCCATGACCCACGTCGCCGCCCACGGCCTGGCCAGCACCGTATCGCTGGTCGGCCTCACCTCGCTCCACATCGTGCTCGGCGAGCAGCTTCCCAAGGCGATCGCCCTCCAGTACCCCGTGCGGACCGCCCTCGTGGTGCAGGCGCCGATCCGGGTGGCGATGCTCCTGCTGGCACCCTTCATCTTCATCCTGGATCGGGCCAGCAACGCGGTGCTGCACCTCCTCCGGGTGCCGATGGGAGACCACGTCAGGGCCCATACCACCGAGGAGATCGAGATCCTGATCCAGGAGAGCGCCGGGGGTGTCCTCGGGGATCGGCAGGCCGGGGTGCTGCTGAACCTCCTGGACCTCCAGGACCTGATGGTCCGCAAGCTGATGATCCCCCGGACCCGTGTCGTCGCCTTCGAGGTCGGTGCGGGTTCGGAGGAGGTGATGGAGGCCGTGCGCAGGACGCGGTTCACGCGTTACCCGGTCTACCAGGGGACCATCGACCGGGTGATCGGGTTCGTCCACGCCCGGGACCTGCTCGGGGCGCTTTCCGACGGGCAGGACCTGGATCTCCGCAGCCTCCTCCTGCCGATCCCGCACGTGCCGGAGACCGCCCTGGCACGCCACCTCCTCCGGGAGCTTCGCCTGCTGCACACGCAGATCGCGGTGGTCCTCGACGAACACGGCGGCACCGCGGGGATCGCCACCCTCGAGGACCTGGTGGAGGAGATCTTCGGGGAGGTGCAGGACGAGTACGACGTCGAGACGCCGGCGGTGGAGCGGGTCTCCGAGCGGGTGGCGGTGGTCGACGGGTCCCTGCGCGTGGACGAGGCCAACGAGGCGCTCGACCTGGCACTCCCGGAGGATGCGGTGGACACCATCGGCGGTCTGGTGCTCCAGGAGCTGGGGCGCACCGCGAGGGTCGGAGACATCGTGCAACTCGGGCCGGTGACGATGAAGGTGCTCTCGGTCCGCGGTTTCGCCGTCACGCGGGTGCGGGTCGAGGTCCGGGGGAGCCGCTGACCCTCAACCCGCCGGCGGGCAGGGCGCCGGTTCCTCCAGCCGCCGTTCCAGAAGCTCCATGGGGGTCGTGGATCGGCGCTCCGCTCGCCCCAGCCCCGGCCAGTTCAGCTCCCAGACCGCCGCGATGGCCCGCCGCAGGTCCCCGTCGCACCGCCGGAGCAGGGCGTCGAAGGCATCCTGCCCCTGTCCATAGCGGCGATAGGACAGGATCACCGCGTTGTCCAGCGGACGGGAGCGGAACCCCGCATAGGTGTTCCCGGACCAGGGGACGCGGTCGTACTCCTCCCGGGCCCAGGCGAAGACGTCCTCGCGCCGGCGTAGCTTCTCCTCCCGGGGGATCGACCGCCCGTAGAGCTTCCGCAGACGCTCCACCACCCGCTCGATCAGTGCGCCGAACCGGGGGGCGTCCTCGCGGGCGGCGATCGCCCGCCGGCAGCGATCGCAGCCGGGTCCGAACCGCGCTTCCAGGTAGCGGATGGCCCCCACGTCCCCCACGAAGGAGGCGAAGGACTCGTTGAAGGAGGTCTGCCCCTTCCAGTACAGCACGGCGTGCGCCGCCTCGTGCAGCACCAGGTTGGCCACCTGCTCGTCGTCCCCCCGGAGCATGGAGGGCCGGATCGGGTCGTCGAACCACCCGAGGGTCGAGAATGCCGCGGAGGGGTACATGAGCACGTCGTTCCCCTCCGCCCGGAGTTTCGCCGCCAGACGCTCGGCGCCGTCCTTGTTGTAGTAGCCCTTGTAGGCGACCCGCCCGACGATGGGGAACCACCAGGTGATCGGCTCGAGGGCGTCCTGCGGACAGGCGGTGACGATCCAGGTGGGACCCACGTCGGCCAGCGAGATCGTCTCGTAGAGATCTTCCGTGGGCAGGCCGAGCTCCTCGGCGCCGAACCGCTTCGCGTCCCGGAGGGTCTCGATCTTCGGGAGCCACTCCTCGGGGACCTCTCCCCGGGCGATCGCCTGGTCGATGTCCTGGCGGGCGGCGAGCACCTTGAGGTGGACGACCGACTGCCGGGTGACGTAGCCCACCGAGCAGCCTGGGATGAGCAGCGCGATGCCGAGCACCGTGGCCACCGCAGCCAGGGATCCGCCGAGACCGAGGGTTCCCCACCGCAGGAGCTTGCGGACGGTGCCCATGCTCACGGGGATTTCTGGATCCGGCGGACCTCCTTGATGCGGCGCAGGAGGAAGTGGCGCTCATCCCGCCGCCAGTGGCACAGGGCCCGGAGCCTGCTGTCCCCGTGCATCTCCAGCGGCGTGATCCGCCGTCGCGAGAGGGCGTTCCGGCTGTAGGTGAAGTACTCGATCTCGAGGTCGTGGGCCGACTCGATGGCGCTGCGGATCAGCTCCGGCTTCCCCTCCGGAGGGAACTCACGGTCCTCCCAGGGGTAGAGCCCCCGATCCTCCACGTCCTCCCACTCCGGGTCGAACAGGCTCAGCGAATCCTCGAGCCAGCGCAGGACCTCGGCGGCCTCGCGCTCCACCCGGTGCCGCTGGATCTCCGGCAGCTCGCCGAGCAGGGTCTCCGTCGCCTGCTGTGCGGCGCCGACCGGCAGCCGGCAGCCGCCGTGCTGGACCAGCTTCCAGACGAGGAGCGCCCCGAGGGCGGCGGCATCCGCGGGTCCCCCGGCGGTGATCCCGCCGGACGTCCCCGCCTGCGGGCGGGGAGCGGCGTCCTTGAACAGCGCCGTGGCGATCTCGTCGAGCTTGTGGAAGGGGCTCCGCGACATCGGACCTCGGAGAGGGGCAGGACTCGTCGGCGATCAGGCCGTCGACCGTCCGATGATACACCAGGGCGCGGCGTGCAAGGACGAAAAACTGCGGACGGGTCAATCCCCGGCGAGATGCCCCTTGACGGCGCCCACCAGCATCAGCGATCCGGTCACCAGGACGGTGGCCCCCGGCCCCGCGTCCTCCAGGGCGCGGTCGACGGCCTGCCCGGGGTCCTCGATGCAGGTCACGTCCCCGTGCAGGTCGCGCGCGGCTTCCTCGAGGGCCTCCAGGGAGGCCGCCCGGTCCAGGGGGGCCCGGGTCAGGAACACCTTGCGGGCCCGCGGCAGGATCGGGCGCATCGTCCCGGGGATGTCCTTGTCCTGCATGGCGCCGAACACGACGGACAGATCGTCCCGGAGTCCCTCGGCCTCGAGGTAGGCGGCGAGGGCCGTGGCCCCCGCGGGGTTGTGGGCACCGTCCAGCAGCAGCGTGGGGTTCGTGCGGACGACCTCGAGACGTCCCGGCCAACGGGTCTCGGCCACCCCCATCCGCACCCGGTCGGGCTCGAAGTGGAATCCCCGCTTGCCCAGCACGAGCACGGCGCGGAGCGCCAGGGCGAGGTTCTCGAGCTGGTGCTGTCCCGGCAGGGGGACGGCCAGCTCCGTGAAGGCGTTCCGGCCGAGCCGGAGGGTGGCGTTCCCGTTCGCGGCAATCTCGATCCGCAGCTCCGACCGCACGTCCACCAGGCTGGACCCCGCCGCCTGGACGGCTGCGCGCAGGGCCTCCAGGGCCTGGGGCTCCCCCTCCATGGTCAGCACCGGGACGCCGGGACGCGCGATCCCCGCTTTCTCCCCGGCGATCGCCTCCAGCGTGGTCCCCAGGTGCCCGGTGTGCTCGAGGTCGATCCGGGTGATCAGGGAGGCCAGGGGCTTCGCCACGGTGTTGGTCGCGTCGAGGCGGCCCCCCATGCCGGTCTCCACGACCGCGATCTCGCACCGCTCCGTCGCGAACACCTGGAACGCCATCCCCGTCAGGAACTCGAAGTAGGTCGGCTCCCGCTCGAGGTCCCCGCTCTCCATCAGCGCCTTCACGCGATCCCGGACCCGCGTGGCGGCGGCGGCGAACGCCTCCGGCGCGATCGGCTGCCCGTCCAGCGCGATCCGCTCCTCCACGTGCACCAGGTGCGGGGACGTGTAGAGGCCCACGCTGTAGCCGTTCGCGCCGAGGATCGAGGCCAGGAACGCGCAGACGGACCCCTTGCCGTTGCTGCCGGCGACGTGGATGACCGGGACGCGGTCCTGCGGGGAGCCGAGCCCCGCAAGGAAACGCCGCACGGAGTCCAGCTCCAGCTTCATGCCGGACGCCGCCAAGTGGTCCAGGTAGGCCAGGGTCTGTTCGTGGTTCATGCGCCGGTCCGCCCGCAGGAAGGGGGCTTCACCGCTCCCGGGTGGCGGAGGATGGCGCCTCCGTCTCGACGGGCTCCTCCTCCTCGCCGACCCCTTCGGTCACGCGGCGCGCGCCGAAGAACTCCAGGCATCGGGAGAGGGTGCGCTTCATCTCGACGCGGGGGACGATCAGGTCGATCATCCCCTTCTCGAGCAGGAACTCGGACCGCTGGAAGCCCTCGGGGAGGGTCTGTCGGATCGTCTGCTCGATCACCCTGGGGCCGGCGAAGCCGATCAGGGCCCGCGGCTCGGCGAGGTTCAGGTCCCCCAGCATCGCGTAGGAAGCCGTGACCCCTCCGGTGGTGGGATCCGTGAGCACCGAGATGTAGGGAACGCCGGCCTCGTCCATCCGGGACAGCATCGAGGAGATCTTCGCCATCTGCATGAGGGAGAGGGCCCCCTCCTGCATCCGGGCGCCTCCGGAGCAGGAGATGACGATGAGCGGGATGTGCTCCTTCAGAGCGCGCTCGCAGGCCCGCGTCACCTTCTCCCCCACCACCGAGCCCATGCTGCCGCCCATGAAGGAGTACTCCATGGCGGAGATGAGGACGTCGTAGCCGTCGACCAGGCCGCGGGCGTTGAGGACCGCGTCCTTGAGCCCCGTGCGCTCCTGGTACTCGGCCAGGCGCCGGGTGTACGGCTTGCTGTCCTTGAACTGCAGGGCGTCCAGCGGGGAGATCCCCGAGTCCAGCAGGTCGAACCGGCCGCCGTCGAACAGCCCCTGGAGACGCTCCATCGCCGAGATCCGGAAGTGATAGTCGCACTTGGGGCAGACCATCCGGTTCCGGGCGATCTCCTTCTTGTAGATGATCTGGGCGCAGTTGTCGCACTTGACCCACAGTCCCTCGGGCATCTTCACCCGCTTCTTCTCCACGGGGACCTTCGGGGTCTTCTCTTTTCGGAACCAGGCGGCCATGGTGGGTTCTCGCCGCCTCCGGGCGGTTCGAGCCGGGTTTCGCTGGGGAGGCGAGCCAGTCCGGAAATCGTATCAACGCGGGTCCGCCGTCGTCAATGGGCGGAGGCGGGCCCTCAGGGCAGGACGACGGGATTGCCCCGATCGGGGTCGGGAAGCACGCGGACTTCGGTCCCGTAGACCTCCCGGAGGCTCCCGGAGGTGATCACCTCGGAGGCGGGCCCATCGGCGAGGACCCGTCCCCGGTGCAGGAGCACGACCCGGGGGCAGAACCGCGCCGCGAGGTTGATATCGTGGGACACGCTCAGGACCGTCAGCCCCCGGGAGGCGCGCAGATCCCGGGCGAGCCGGTAGACCTCCAGCCGGTGGCGGATGTCCAGGTAGGCGGTGGGCTCGTCGAGCAGCAGGAGCGGCGACCCCTGGGCCAGGGCCCGGGCGATGAGGACCCGCTGCTTCTCCCCGCCGCTCAGCTCCGCCATGCGGTGGTCGGCCAGCTCGAGAAGGTCGGTCTCGCGCATCGCCTCCTCGGCGGCGTCGCGATCCGCCGGGCCCTCGATCCCCAGAAGCCCGAGGTGGGGCGCGCGGCCCATGCGGACGATCTCCCGCACGGTGAAGTCGAACACGGCGCGGGATTCCTGGGGCACCACCGCCACCCGCCGGGCGCGCTCCCGCCGCGGCAGCTCTCCGAGGGGGTTGCCGAACAGCGAGACGCTCCCCCGGGAGGGGGCCAGCCCGCCGGTGGCGATGCGGACCAGGGTGGTCTTCCCGGCGCCGTTGGGCCCCAGCACCGCCACCAGTTCACCCGCATCCACCTCCAGGTCGATCCCCGCCAGGACCTCGGGGCCTCCGTAGGAGAAATGGACGTCACGCAGGCGAAGGGCGCGGGGCTCAGTCAAAGTAGGACGTGCCTCCGCGGCTGCGATAGAGCCAGATGAAGAAGGGGCCCCCGCACAGGGCGGTGACGATCCCCACGGGGATCTCCGTCGGGGCGAAGACGGATCGGGCCAGCGTGTCGGCGACCACCAGGAAGAGGCCCCCCGCCAGCCCCGCCGCCGGCACCAGCAGCCGGTGGTCCGGGCCCAGGGCGAGCCGCAGGATGTGGGGGATCATCAGCCCGACGAAGCCGATCAGCCCGGCGAACGAGACCACCGCCGCCGTGATCAGCGAGGCCACGATCACCGCCACCAGCCGGGCGCGCTCCACGTGCAGCCCGAGCTGGCCGGCCGTCGCCTCGCCCTGGCTCAACAGGTTGAGCGCCGGTCCCAGCCCCATCAGGACGAGCATTCCCGCGCCGACGACGACGGCCAGCAGTCCGAGCACCGCAGGAGGCTGGGCGGAGAGGCTCCCGGCCAGCCAGAACAGCACGCCCTGGAACCGGGTGAAGTCGGCCACCGTCACGATGAACAGGATCATCGCGGAGAAGAACGAGTTGATCACCACCCCGATGAGGATGAGCGAGTAGGACCAGGCGCGCCCCCGCAGGGTGGCGACCCGGAACAGGAAGAGGATCGTGAGGGCCGCCCCGGCGAACGCGCCCAGCGGACGTCCGGCGATGCCCGCATCTCCCAGACCGAGGATCCCCAGGCCGGCGGTCTCCACGGCGATCGCCCCCAGCGCGGCCCCCCCGGAGACGCCGAGGATGTACGGCTCTGCCAGCGGGTTGCGGAGGACCGCCTGGTACGTCGCCCCGGCGGCGCCCAGGGCGATCCCGGCCAGCACGGCCAGCAGCATCCGCGGCAGCCGGATGCTCCGCAGGATGATCCCGTCCTGCGCCCCGCCCCCGCCGGCGAGGAGGGAGGGCATCTCCCGCCAGGCGATGTCGGCGCTCCCGAAGCCCAGGGAGAGGTAGCCGGCCACCGCCAGCAGGGCGGCGAGAAGCCCGAGCACGATCACGTAGCGCCCGAGGGTGAGGGGCGGCCGGGCCCTCACGAGGGACCCGGGGGGTGCAGGCACGCGGCCAGCTCCGCCAGCCCGGCGGTCGCCCGCGGACCGGGCCGCAGGACCAGGTCCGGCGTCGGCGTGCAGATCCGCCCGTCCCGGACCGCGGGGATCGTCTCGAACCGTTCCCAGAAGGCGACATCGGGCTCGCCCCCCGCCCCCATCACGGTCTCGATGATGACCTCCGGCCCGGCCCGCACCACCTCCTCCAGGGAGAAGTGAGGGAACCGCCCCCGGGCGGCGTCCGCCACGTTCCGGCCGCCGGCGATCGTCATCATGTCGCCGAAGAAGGTGCCCTCCCCGGCCACCACCAGGGGATCGTGGGCGAAGACCATCAGCGCCGGGGTCGGCGGCTCGCCGGAGACCCGCGATCGGATCCGATCCACCTCCCCCGTCATGCGGGCCACCAGCGCCGCGCCACGTTCCGCCACGCCCGCGTGAGCGGCGATCGAGCGGATCGCGCCGTAGAGCCCTTCCAGGTCCGGCGTCTCGAGGATCAGGAACTCGACGCCCAGGGACTCCAGCCGCAGGACCGCGTCCCGGTTCCCGATGTTGGGCGTTGCCACCGCCAGGTCCGGGTCCAGCTCGAGGATCGCCTCGAGGTTCGGGTTGACGAACCCCCCGATGCGAGGCTTGGCCGCCGCCTCCTCCGGATAGTTGCAGAAGTCCGTCACCCCGACGACCTGATCGCCGAGATCGAGGGCGAAGAGGATCTCGGTGAGGTTCGGGGCGAGGGAGACGATGCGTCGCCCGCCCGCCGCGCTCGCCGGCGCATCCGCCCGGCCGGGGCCGCAGGCGGCGAGGAGCAGGGCACTCCCCAGGAGGAGCGGTGGCAGGAGGGGGCGGCGCTGGAGAGGGAGCTTCACGGGGGACAGGATACGGATTTCCCCGCATCCTGTCCCCCGCGTGATTCTCTACGACAGGTTCGACGGCAGCGGAACGACGGTGGGTGCCTCGAGCACCAGGTCCAGCAGGGTGCCCGCGGGAAGCTCGACCTGCGCCCCGTCCTGCGCCATCACCACGCCGGTGGCGATCGCGCCGGCCACGGCGGCGCCGATGGCGGCGTCCTTCGTGTCGTCGCCGACGACGCGGCCCAGGATGGCGCCGCCGGCGGCGCTTCCGCCGATGATCGCCGCGTTGCGCTTCTTCTTTCCCGCCGTCTCCTGCGACAGCCCGGCCTGCAGCTCGACCTCCTGGCCGTCGGGGAGGACCAGCCGGTCGAAGCGAAGGGTCAGGCTGCCGTGCCCGGACCCCTTCTTCGCCGCGTGGGCCGCGTCCACCAGGCCGCGGATACGGCTCCCGGAGGGGATCACCACCTCTCCCTCGACGGCGATCGGCTCGGTCACCTCCGCCTCGAAGCGATCGCCGACCGCGGCGGTCCCGGAGTTCAGCGTCGTGGACAGGGCCACGGTCACCAGGGTCCCCTCGGCCACGATGGCGATCCGCGGCTGGGAGGCGGGGGGCGACGGCGGGACCGCCGGCTGGCCGGCGCGCACGTTCGCCGGCGAGGCGGGGACCTCCGCCGGGGCCGGGTCCTCGGGGGCCGTTGCCGTCGAGTTGGCGGGCTGCATCGGCTCGGTGTTCAGCAGTGCCTCGTCCTGCTCCGGTGCGCCACCGCAGGCCACCAGGCCAAGGGCGAGGAGAAGGACGGACATGGGTTGACGACGGGCCATGGGGTCTCTCCTTGCCGCGGCGGACCGCGGCGATGCCGGTTCGCGACACCCCCGCCCCCATGCCGTCCCATCAATATGGTCCGATGACCCCTGCGCCACCAATGTCGGGAACCGCCCGGGGCGGTCCGGGCACAGTAGAATGAACCCCACGAGCCAGCTCCGGGATGCCCCCTTGCCACTGACCATCGATCGCGATCTCCTCGCCCGCGTCGCCGCCCGGGCCTCCGGGCCCGAAGGCTCCGCGGAGATCTTCCTCGAGCACCGGCAGGACGCCCGGGCCCGGTTCGAGGAGGGGCGGCTGCTGCACCCATCCTGCGGGGCCCGTTTCGGGGCCGGGATCCGGGCCTTCCGGGCGGGACATCCCGCCGGCTTCCTCCACCTGGACGGCGTCACCGACGAGCGCCTGCTGCGGAGTGCCTCCCGGCTGCGCGAGGGGAACGGGGCGGCGGAGCCGGCCGGGTCGGGACGTCCCGTCGCGGTGGACGTCCCGGGGGATCCGTCGGCGCTGATCCCGCCGGGCCTGGCGGCGGCGCTCGGCGAGGTGGAGCGCGGTGCGCTGGAGGCCGACCCGGCCGTCGTATCGGTGCGGACCGAATACGAGGCCTGGAGGCAGGACGTCCTCGTCTTCGATCCGGAGGGCCGGCTCGCCGAGGACACCCGCGCCAGCGTCCGCATCCGCGTGCGGGCCGCGGCCCGGGCCGGCGACCGCTGCGAGGAGGGGATCGCGGTGGTGGGCTGTCCGGATCCCGCGGACCTGATCCGCGTGATGAGCACCCGGGAGATCGGCCGGCGCGCCGGCCGTGCCGCGGCGGTCCGCCTGGAGGCGGGCCCCGGACCTTCCGGGGAGATGCCGGTGGTGTTCGCGAACCGCTGCGGTGGCGCCCTGTTCCACGAGGCGCTCGGTCATGCCCTGGAGGCCGACCTGCTGCTGCGGGGCGAATCGCCGTATGCCGACCGGATCGGCGAACCCGTGGCCTCCCCCCTGATCACCGTCCGGGACGACCCCACGCTCCCCGGCCGCCGGGGCTCCTACCGCTTCGACGACGAGGGGACGGCGGCGTCGAGCACCGTGCTGGTCCGGGAGGGCGTCCTGCAGCGCTTTCTGACGGATCGCCCGACGGCGCTCCGGTGCGGCGGGACCCCCTCGGCGAACGGGCGGCGGCCGTCGTACCGCGAGCCCCCGCTGCCCCGGATGAGCAACCTCGTGGTGGACGGCTGGAAGGACGACCCGGAGGAGATCCTCCGCTCCACGGGCCGGGGTCTCTACGTCGTCGAGCTGGGCGGTGCCCGGGTGCGGTTCCCGGGCGGCGACTTCGTCTTCGAGGTGGCGGAGGGCTACCGGATCGAGGGTGGTCGGATCGGGCGGCCGGTCGACGGTGCGATCCTGGAGGGGCGTGGTCCCGAGGCCCTGCGCCGCATCGATCGCGTCGGCTCCGACTTCCTGCTCGACCCCGGCGCCGGCTCCTGCGACAAGGAGGGGCACCGCGTGCCGATCTCCCTGGGCCAGCCGACGCTGCGGGTCTCCCGGATGGCCGTGCGGGGCACGACGGCATGAGCCGCGGGCCGGAGTTCGAGGAGGTCGCCGCGGCCGCCGTCCGCCGGGGCCTGCGGCTGCCGGCGGTGGCGGCGGCGGAGGTCTATCTGAAGGAGAGCCGGTATCACCGCCTGACCCGCTCCCCCCGCGACGAGGTGCCGGGGGTCTCCGCGGAGACCGGGATGGCGGTCCGCCTGTTCCGCGGCGATGGGCGCGTGGGGCACGCCTTCGCGGCCGGCCCGGATGCCCCGGCATCCCTGGAATCGGCGCTCCTCTCCGCGAACCGGCTGGCGGATCGCTGCGCCCCCGGCGCGGCCTCCTTCCCGCCCGGAGGACGGGACGTCCCGGACCTGGACCTGCTGGACCCCGCGATCGAGGGCCGCGAGCCGGTGGCCGGCTGGATGTCCCGGGTCGAGCGGGCGGTGGTGGAGGAGGGTCGCGGCGAGATCACCGTGGAGTCCTTCGTCTGCATCGCGGGCACCTCGACCGTCACCCTGGCGACCTCCGCCGGCTTCCTGGGATCCTTCCGCTCCTCGCTGATCACGGCGGTGCTCTCGCTGCGCGCGCAGCGCGGCGGCACGCTCGTCCCGGATCGGTCCGTCATCGCCGCCCGTCATCTGTCCGGTCTCGACGCCGACCGGATCGGCCGCGAGGCGGCCCGGCGGGCACGCCTGCCCCTGGACGGCGGGACGGTCCCGCCGGGCCGGGTGCGTGTCGCCCTCGAGCCCCGGGTGGCCTGCCTCCTGCTGGAGCATCTCGTCCCCTCCCTGGAGGACGGCGCCGCGCGGCGGGGCCGGTCGGCCGTGGGTGCCGCCGGAGCCGGCGCGAGGCTCGGCCCCTCCTCCCTGACGATCGTCGACGATGCCTCGCTGCCGCGCGGACTCGCATCCGCGCCCTTCGACGGCGAGGGCCGCCCAACCCGGGCGTGGACCCTGGTCGAGCGGGGTCATCTCGCGGCCGGGCTGGGCGCGGCGGCGAACGGGTCCCGCCGGGTGGGGTCCAGCCAGCGGCCCTCCTACATGGACCCGCCCACCTGCCTGCCCGCGAACCTCCACCTGGCGGCCGGCTCCCGGGGGCCCAGGACCCTCCTCGCCGAAGGCGGGTCGGTCCTCCGGATCACGGGAGCCTCCGTGCTGGGACGTGGCGGCGCCTCGTCGGGGGAGGTGGTGCTCGCCGCCTCCGGAGAGCGCGTCGAGGGGGGCGAGGTCGCCGGCGGGATCCGCGGCGTGACGCTCGTGGGGAGGCTCCGGGACCTCCTCGACGGGATCCTGGAGGTCGGAAACGACCGTCGCTTCCAGCTGCGCGGCGCCGCGCTGGGCTCTCCCACGGTGCTGCTCGACGGGTTCGTCGCGGTCTGAGGTCCGGCCTCAGGCCTCCCCGACGCCGGCGAGAAACTGCGTGAGCTCCCGATCCCGGAGCAGGATGTGCCGCGCGAGCGTCTCCTGGAGCGCGGCCAGCGCGGTGGGGTCCCGGAGCTCCCCGTCGCGATCGAGGCGGTCCCGGAGGGCGTGCAGGTCGGCGGTCATCCGGTCGTGCTCCTCCTCGTGGGCCTCGTAGGCGGGATAGGCGTGGAGCCGCATCAGGAGCTGCTCCGACAGGAAATGGACCCGGGAGAAGTCCAGCAGCTGGTCCAGGATCTCGCCGAGCCTCGCCGCCGCCGCGCCCTCGCCGACGGCCGTCTCCAGCGACTTCAGGAGCTCCAGGTGCACCCGGTGCTCCTGGTCCATCGTCTCGATGCCCGCCCGTCCCTCGCGTTCTCGCAGCGTCATGAGCGCCTCCGTGGGTGCGGATGGCCCGAGCATAGCAGGAAAGCCGCCGGTGGAGAAACACGGAACACCGGCAGCAACCCGGACCCGCGGGGTTGCGATCCATGGGGGCTGGAAGGCGATCGTCGACGTTGACTTCCCCTCGCGCGCAAGCTAGGAAGATCCACGATGAAGATCGAGACGCGGGAGAGAGGGGAGATCACGGTCGTCAAGATCGCCGGCCGGTTCACGTACGGCCAGGGGGACGTCCTGGTGCGCACCACGTTCCGGGACCTGCTGGCCGCCGGTCATCGCCGCTTCGTGCTGGAGATGCGCGACGTCGCCTACCTCGACAGCTCGGCCGTCGGGGAGCTGGTCGCCTGCCAGGATCGCGCGATCGAGAACGGCGGGTCGATCCGGCTGGTCCCGAACGCCCGCATCCGGCGTCTCCTAGACCTCTATCAGCTGGAGCGCATCTTCCCGATCTTCCCCGACGTGGAGGACGCGCTCGCCAGCTTCGCGGTCCCGATCCTCGAGCCGGTCCACTGAGGCGCCGGCGCCCCGCGGTCAGGGGAGCAGCCGGAGCGTGTGCTCCGTGGGGCCGGGCAGGAACGGCGTGGGCTCCCCCCGGATCCACGCCTCGTGGCCGTCCCGGTAGTGCGGCGAGAGCGGATGCCCGCTCTGCCCCCCCGGCATGTGGAAGTACCCCTCCTCCTCCCGGCCGGGCGACACCGCCATGCGCTGCGAGGCGCCGAACCCCGGGCTCTGCACCCGCGGCATGTGGGTCCCGCCCGGAAGCGGCGTCGGCGGCAGGTCGATCCAGTCGGCGAGGAGGGGCGCCCCGTAGCTCAGGGGGTGGCGGATGCGGACGGTGTTCCGCTCCCCCCACGTCGCCTCCCGGAGCGGCCGGCCGTCGGGGGTGAGCTCGTCCACGGTCCGGTCCGCCGCGTCGAGGAGGAGCGCCTCCCACGAGGCGTGCTCCGGCGGGAGGAGGTGTGGCGGCCGCTCCGTCACCAGTGCCCAGAGGGGGCCCTCGTACTGCTCGAGGCTCCAGAAGCTGAAGCGCTCGTCCGCGGCGCTGCACGGCGCCGTGAGGCTCCCGAGGACCGTCACGGCGGCCGAGAGCCGGAAGCCCCGCACCAGCCGGTATCCGGTGGCGTCGACCGCCGCCCTGCCGTCCCACGCCGCGACGATCTCGCGGAGCTCGGCGCGCTCCGGATCCGCGGCCAGCGCCGCCGGCGTCAGGAGGCCCAGCAGCAGCTCGCGCCATGGCTCCAGGAAGAGCGCGCGAACGTCGAGCTGGAGCTCGAGCATGTCGGCCTCCGTCAGCCCCTCCCGTCCCCGGAGCGCGTCGCGGATGTGCCCCGCCCGGGCGCCCAGGGCGTAGCCGCCGTCCCCCATGCGGTCGAGCCAGACCCCGTTCACCGTGCGCGCGTTCGCCGTCCACAGGATCCCCTCCTCGGGATCGGCGATCGCCGGGTACTCGGCGTCGTCCAGCCAGCCGTCCCAGCGGCAGGTGCCGTCGGCCCGGGAGGCGGGCACCCGCCCGTCGCAGCCCACCCGGCGCGGGATCCGCCCCAGGACCGTCCATCCGATCCTGCCGTCGGCATCCGCGGCGACGAAGTTCTGCGGCGGCGAGCCCGCCCGGTGCGCCGCCGCCATCGCTTGGTCCAGATCGTCCGCCGTCTCCAGGCCAAGGTGGAGCAGGTTGACCCCTCCCTCGGCCAGGGCGGTCCAGCGCATCGCGCGCGGCCGTCCGAGGTGATCCCGATCGACGATCGGTCCCCAGCGGGTGACGAGGACCTCGAGGGTCTCGTCCTCGCCCCCGAGGACCCGCAGGGTCTCCTCGTGACGCTCGAAGGGAACGGGACCGTCGGGGGTCCGGTAGCGGTCCGTCCCCTCGGTTTCCACGATCACCAGGTCCGTCCAGTCCCCCTCGGTGTTCGTGAACGCCCAGGCGACCCGCTCGTTGCTGCCGGCCACGAGAACCGGGAGCCCCGGAAGGGTGACCCCGTGCGCCCGTCGCTCCTCCCCTCCGGCGTCGGTCCAGCGGAGCGACGCCCGGTACCAGATGTTCGGGAGGCCGAGCGGCAGGTGCATGTCCCCGGCGACGATGGGATCCCCGTGGGCGGTCCGCTTGCCGGCCACCACCCAGTTGTTGCTGCCCGCCGGCGTCCCGCCCCGCGGCGGCCCGGGGGCCGGCGCCGGCGTCCCGTCGAGGCGGAAGACCTCCGGGCCCGGGATCGGCGGCGTCTCGAACGCGGGCCCCCGCAGCGGCGCATCCCACGGCGTCCCGCGCGGGGCGAGGAACGCCGCCAGCGCCGCCGGCAGCGTGTCCTGGAGCACCCCCAGGTTCGACTCCCGCACCCCGCGTTCATCGTGCAGGGTCTGGTACATGGCCAGGAGCACCAGCACGCTGTCCTCGGGCAGCCAGGGCTGCGGGGAGACGCGCAGGACCAGGTACTCCGGTGGCACCGCGCCCAGGTCCGCGAGACCAGCGTTCGCCCCCTCCGCGTACGATTCCAGCAGGGCGCGATCCTCCGGCCCGGCGGAGGCGAGCACCCGGCGGGCCACCGCCCGCAGCCGGAAGACCCGGGTCCGCCGGTCCGCCCCGAGGGCGGCGGCGCCGAACAGCTCCGCCAGCTCGCCGGCGGCGGAGCGCCGCTGGAGGTCCATCTGGAAGAAGCGGTCCTGGGCGTGCAGGAAGCCCGTCGCCCGGGCGACGTCGCCGCGTGCGGTCCCGGCCACCGTGGGGATGCCCAGCCCGTCCCGCTCCACTGTGACGGGTTCCAGCAGGCCGGCCAGCCGCACCTCCCCGTCGAGGCGCGGCAGGCTGGCCCGCAGCCGCCCGCGGACCCACAGGCCCAGCCCGAGCGCGACCAGCACCAGCACGGCGGCGAGGATCAGCGTCCCCCGCAGCATCCAGCGCAGGATGTTCCTGGTCACGACTCCCCCTCGGGGGCCCGCGCGCGCGGGCCGCAAGACCGCCGGGGATTGCCGTCCCCCCGTGCGGAGTGCCAGGATACCCGGACCCCGGCCTGTTGCGGGGAATGGAATCCACCCTCCGGGCGTTGCCGGATCCGTGTCCCGGCGAGCCGGGCGGCCTGCAAAGGAGAAGCGAACATGAGGCAGAAGTTCGTCGCCATGACGGCGGCGCTGGCCATCATCGGTCTGATCGGCCTGGCGCCGGTGAGCGCCGGCGAGAAGCATGAAGCGGTGTCCACGTTCGAGGTCAGCGGGATGACCTGCGGCGGCTGCTCCGCGTCGGTCCGTCTCGCGGTCAAGAAGATGGAGGGCGTCGAGGACGTCGAGGTCTCCCACGACGACAACTCGGCGACCGTGAAGTACGACGCCGACAAGGTCACTCCCGAGGACATCGTCAAGGTCATCGAGAAGCAGGGCTTCAAGGCGAAGGTCACCGAGACGAAGGCGGCCTGACCCCCGGCAGTACCCTCTCCGGGGCGGCGTCCGCGGGCGATCCCGCGGGCGGCGCCCTTCTTTTCGTACGCTTGAATCCCGCCCGGGCCGGGTTCACAATGGGATTTCCTGCATGAAAGCGAGGCGCGATGAAGCGAGGGACCCTGCTGGGCCTGATCACGCTGGCGGCGGCGGCCGCCGTGCTGCTGCTGCCCCGCTTCCTCGAGCGGCGCCAGGCTACGCCGCCCCCCGCCGCGGCCGCCGACGCCGCCACCCCGGCCCTGCCCGTCGAGGTCCTGGAGGTCCTCCCCCGGCGCATCACCGAGGAGCTGGCGACCACCGGGACCCTCCGGGCCAACGAGCAGATCGACCTGGTCAGCGAGATCACCGGTGTCGTGGAGACGATCCACTTCGAGGAAGGGGTTCCCGTGGAGGCGGGAGACCTCCTCGTCACGATCAACGACGACGAGCTGCAGGCCCGACGGGAGCGGGTGCGCTACCAGCTCGAGCTCGCGGAGATGCGCGAGAGGCGGCAGCTCGAGCTGCGGGAGGAGGGCGTCATCAGCCAGCAGGAGTACGACCTGGCCTCCAGCGAGCTGGGCGTCCTGCGGGCGGAGGAGAAGCTGGTGGAGACGCAGCTGGAGAAGACGGAGATCCGCGCGCCCTTCGCGGGGCGGGTCGGGCTGCGCTACGTCAGCCGTGGGAGCCTGCTCTCGCCGCAGATGCGCATCACCACCCTGCAGGACGTGGACCCGGTCAAGATGGACTTCACCCTCCCCGAGGCCTATGCCGACCGGGTGCGCCCCGGGACGGAGGTCGCCTTCCGCGTCAAGGGGATTGACCGGACGTTCCACGCGGAGGTCTACGCCATCGAGCCCCGGGTCGACCCGGAGACGCGATCCCTGCGGATCCGCGGGCGGAGCCCCAACCCCGACGGACGGCTCCTGCCGGGGGCCTTCGCGGACGTGACCCTGGCGGTGAACCGGGTGGACGACGCCCTGGCGGTTCCCAGCCTCGCGGTGATCCCCGAGCTGGGGGGGAAGAAGGTGTTCGTCCTGGAGGACGGCCTGGCGCAGCCCCGCCGGGTGGAGACGGGAATCCGCACCGACACCGAGGTGCAGATCGTCGCCGGCCTTGCCGCCGGCGACCGGGTGATCGTCTCCGCGATCCAGCGCCTGCGTCCGGGGCTCCCGGTGACCGCCATCGCCGACGCGTCATGACCCTCTACACCCTCAGCATCCGGCGGCCGGTGCTGGCGATCGTGATGTCCCTCGCCATCGTCATCTTCGGCCTCCTGGGGCTCTCCTTCCTCGGCGTCCGGGAGTTCCCCGCCGTGGATCCCCCGATCATCACCGTCAGCACGGACTACCGCGGCGCCAGCGCGGACGTCATCGAGACCCAGATCACGGAGCCGCTGGAGGAGTCGATCAACGGGGTCGCCGGCATACGGACGCTGACGTCCACCAGCCGCGAGGGTCGCAGCACCATCGTGGTGGAGTTCGGCCTGGTGGCGAACCTGGAGCGCGCCGCCAACGACGTGCGCGACGCGGTCTCCCGGGCCATCGGGAACCTCCCTCCGGACGTCGAGCCCCCCCGGGTCTCGAAGGCGGACGCCGACGCCAGCCCCATCGTCCAGGTGACCCTGGGGAGCGAGACCCGCAGCCTGCTCGAGCTCACCCGGATCGCCGACGAGATGATCGCCGAGCGCCTCCAGACCATGCCCGACGTCTCCCGGGTCGACATCTGGGGGGACAAGACCTACGCGATGCGGCTGTGGATGGACCCGCAGCGCCTCGCGGCGTACCGGCTCTCGCCGGTGGACGTGCAGGCGGCGGTCCAGCGCGAGAACCTGGAGCTGCCCGCGGGCCGCATCGAGGGGGCCACCGTGGAGCTTCCGGTGCGCATCCTCAGCCGCATGACCACGCCGGAGGAGTTCAACGACCTGATCCTCAAGGAGGACACCGGCGGAGTGGTCCGCTTCCGGGACGTGGGTTACGCGGAGCTCGGTCCCCGGAACCAGCGGACGATCCTCAAGAAGGACGGCATCCCGATGGTGGCCGTGGTCGTGCGGCCGCAGCCCGGCGCGAACTACATTGACATCGCCGACGAGTTCTATCGCCGGGTGGAGCAGATCCGCCGCGACCTCCCCGGCGACGTGACCATCGCGTACGGGTTCGACACCACGGAGTTCATCCGCAACTCCATCACCGAGGTGCGCCAGACCATCTTCGTGGCCGCCCTGCTGGTGGTGGGGATCATCTTCCTGTTCCTGCGGGATCTGCGGACCACCCTCATCCCGCTGCTGGTGATCCCGGTGTCGCTGATCGGGGCATTCGCCGTCATGTACCTGGCGGGGTTCTCGATCAACGTGCTGACCCTGCTCGCGCTGGTCCTCGCCATCGGCCTCGTGGTGGACGACGCCATCGTCGTGCTGGAGAACATCTACACGAAGATCGAGGCGGGTCACGCCTCCCGGGAGGCCGGGGTGCTGGGGACGCGGGAGATCTTCTTCGCGGTGATCGCGACGACCCTCGCGCTGGTCGCCGTCCTCCTTCCGGTGATGTTCCTGAGCGGCCTGACCGGCAGGCTGTTCCGGGAGTTCGGCGCGACCCTCTCCGGGGCCGTGGTGATCTCCTCCTTCGTGGCGCTGACCCTCACGCCGATGCTCTGCACCCGGCTGCTGGGCCGCCGGGTGCGGCACTCGCACTTCTACACCGCCACGGAGCCCTTCTTCCGCGGCATGACGGCGTCCTACCGCTCGGCCCTCGGCCGCCTGATGGCCGTCCGGTGGATGGCGTTCCCGATCCTCCTGGTCTGCGGCGTCGCCGCCTTCGCGCTGGCGCGGGCGATCCCCGCCGAGCTGGCACCGCTGGAGGACCGCAGCTCGATCCGGATCAGTGCCCGGGGCCCCGAGGGAGCGACCTACACCTACATGGACCGGTTCATGGACGACATGGGGGACGTCCTGGCCGAGGAGGTTCCGGAGGCCCGGCAGATCGTCTGGGTCACCTCGCCGGGGTTCGGCGCCAGCACCTCCATCAACTCCGGGTTCGCCCGGGTCCGTCTCGTGCCTCCGGACGAGCGGGAGCGCAGCCAGATGGAGATCGCGGACGCCCTGTCCGCCCGGCTGCAGGCCCTGACCGGGGCCCAGGTCTTCGTCACCCAGGAGCCGACCATCGCGGTGGGGCGACGGCGGGGCCTGCCGGTCCAGTTCGTGCTCCAGGCACCGACGCTGGACCGGCTGCAGGAGATCCTGCCGGGGTTCCTGGACGCGGCGGCGGCCGACCCGGCCTTCTCCGCGGTGGACGTGGACCTGGTCTTCGACAAGCCGGAGCTCAACGTGGAGATCGACCGGGCCCGGGCCCGGGATCTCGGGATCTCCGTGAGGGACATCGCCCAGACCGTGCAGATCGCCCTCAGCGAACAGCGTCTCGGCTTCTTCATCATGGACGGGAAGCAGTACGAGGTCATCGGGCAGGTCAGCTCCGAGCGGCGGGACGAGACCGTCGACCTCCGGAACCTCTACGTGACGTCCCGCCAGGGCACCCCGGTGCTGCTGGACAAGCTGGTGCGGGTGCGGGAGCGCTCCAGTCCCCCGCAGCTCTACCGCTTCGACCGCTACGTCTCTGCGACGGTCTCGGCGGGACTGGCGCCGGGGGTGACCATGTCCCAGGGGATCGACGCGATGAACGCCATCGCGGACCGGGTCCTCGACGACTCGGTCCAGACGGCCCTGGCCGGGGAGTCCCGGGACTTCCAGGAGAGCTCGAACACGCTGGCGTTCATCTTCGTGCTGGCGGTGGTGCTCCTCTACCTCGTGCTCGCCGCGCAGTTCGAGAGCTTCCGGGATCCGTTCACCATCATGCTGACCGTTCCCCTGGCGCTGTCCGGCGCCCTGTTCGCGCTCTGGTGGTACGGGCAGACGCTCAACGTCTTCAGCGAGATCGGCATGATCATGCTCATCGGGCTGGTGACGAAGAACGGCATCCTGATCGTGGAGTTCGCGAACCAGCGGCGGGCCGCCGGCCTGCCGCTGATGGAGGCGACCATCGAGGCAGCGTCGGCGCGTCTGCGGCCGGTCCTGATGACCAGCCTGTCCACGATCCTCGGCATCCTGCCCATCGCCCTGGCCCTGGGCGCCGGTTCCGAGAGCCGGGTCCCCATGGGGATCGCCGTCATCGGCGGGCTGACCCTCGGCACCGCCCTGACCCTGTTCGTCATCCCGGCGATGTACACCTTCCTCACCGGGCGCAGCGTCGGCGCCGTGGACCTCCAGGAGGCCGGGGAGGAGCAGGCCGCCTGAGGGCTCATCCCGGCGGGCCCCCGCCCGCCGAACCGCCCCGCTCCCGGTCCAGGGCGACCGCCCCCAGGATGACCGCCCCCTTGACCACCATCTGGTAGAACGCGGAGACGTCCAGCAGGACCAGGCCGTTGTCCAGCACGCCGATGATCAGCGCCCCGAGGATCGTCCCGGCGATGCCCCCCCGGCCCCCGGCGAGGCTCGTGCCCCCCACGACCACCGCGGCGATGGCGGTCAGCTCGAACAGCTGCCCCGACTTCGGGTCGCCGGCGCCGAGCCGGGCCGCCAGCAGTAGCCCGCCGAGGCCCGCCAGCGCGCCCATGATCGTGTAGACGGCGAGCTTCACGCGGCCCGTGCGCACGCCGCTGAGGCGGGCGGCCTCCTCGCTGGCCCCCACGGCGTAGACGTGCCGGCCGAGGACGGTCCGGCGCAGCAGCACGAACATCCCCAGCACCACGGCGCCGGCCACCAGCACCGGGACCGGCGCCGTCCCCCAGGCGAGGAACCCGTCGGGCAGGTCCCCGATGCTCACGCCGTCGGCGTACAGGTAGGCCAGCCCCCGCCCGGCGGTCATCATGGCCAGGGTGGCGATGAACGGGGCGACCCGGAGGTAGACCACCGAGGCACCGTTCACGAGGCCGAGGAGCGCGCCCGTGCCCACGCCGCCGGCGGCCGCCAGCGGCAACGGCAGTCCCGAGGCCGCGAGGTCCGCGCTCACCACGCCGGCCAGGGCGACGACGGAGCCCACGGAGAGGTCGATCCCTCCGGACAGGATCACCGCGGTCATCCCCGCCGCCAGGATCGTGTTGACGGAGATCTGCAGCAGGACGAACAGGAGGTTGCGGCCGCTCAGGAACGTGCCGGGGGGCGTCGCGATGGACAGGAAGGCCCCGAAGGCCAGCAGGCCGAACACGAGCCCGGTCCTCCGGGCCAGGATCTCCCGCGGCAGCCTCACGCCGCCTCCCCCATGGCGAGCCGCAGCA
The DNA here is from genome assembly GCA_050115015.1 of Acidobacteriota bacterium. Classification (GTDB taxonomy): domain Bacteria; phylum Acidobacteriota; class Polarisedimenticolia; order CBDVAL01; family CBDVAL01; genus JASFRI01. The sequence continues at coordinate 2,416 of JASFRI010000007.1, read as the reverse complement.
CCGACTCCGGGTCCGCATCCGCGGCGGCGATCTCGCCGCTGACGTGTCCCTCGTGCATCACCACGATCCGGTCCGCCATGCCGAGCACCTCCGTCAGGTCCGAGGAGATCATGAGGATCGCCACCCCCGCGCGGGCCAGCTCCTCGAGGACCTCGTAGATCTCGTAGCGGCCGCCCACGTCGACGCCCCGTGTGGGCTCGTCGCAGATCAGGAGCCGCGGCGGCGCCGTTCCGGTCCACCAGCGCGCCAGCGCCACCTTCTGCTGGTTGCCTCCGGACAGCTCCGCCACGGGCTGCGCGACGTCCGCGGTGCGGATGCCGAGCCGCTGCACCTGCGAGGCGCCGGCCCTCCGTTCCGCGTCCGGGAGGACCCATCCGAGCCGCGACATGAGGCCCAGGTGGGGCAGCGTGAGGTTCGCGAGGACGCTCATGGGCGGGATGAGCGCCTCCCGCCCGCGGTCCTCGCTCACCCAGCCGACGCCGGCCGCCACCGCCTCCCGCGGGTGCCGGAAGCGGACCGGCGCCCCGTCGAGACGGACCGTTCCGGTGGTGGCCGCCGCGGCGCCGAACAGCGCCCGCCCCACGTCGGTGCGTCCCGCCCCGACGAGCCCGGCGAGGGCGACGATCTCGCCGCCCCGGACCCGGAAGCTGACGTCCCGCACGCGGGGGGGGAGCTCGAGCCGGTCCACCTCCAGGACGACCTCCCGGGGGCGGCGGTCCTGTCGGGAGAACAGGCGGTCCAGGGAGCGGCCCACCATCTGGCGCACCCAGTCGTCGTCGGAGAAATCGTCGACCCGGCCGTCGGCGACGACAGCGCCGTCGCGCAGGACGACGACGCGATCGGCGAGGGCCCGGACCTCGGCGAGGCGGTGGGTGATGAAGACGACGGTCGTCCCCGAGGCGGTCATGCGGCGCACCAGGCGGAAGAGGCGCTCGGCCTCGACGCCGGACAGCGCCGAGGTCGGCTCGTCCATGATCAGGACGCGGACGTCCCCGGCCAGGGCGCGGGCGATCTCCACCAGCTGCTGCTCGGCGACGGACAGCCGGTCCACCGGCATCCCGGGGTCGATGCGCGCCTCCAGGGAGGCCAGCAGCCGGGAGGCCTCCTCCCGCTCCCGCCGCCGATCCACCAGCGGCCCCCGGTGCGGCTCGCGGCCGAGGAACAGGTTCTCCGCCACGGTGAGGGAGGGGGCGAGGCTGAGCTCCTGGTAGATGAAGGCGATCCCCCGGGCCCGGGCCTCGCCCGGGTCCCCCGGCGGCAGCGGCTCGCCGTCGAGGAGGATCGTCCCGCTCCGCGGCCGCAGGGCACCGGCCGCGGCCTTCATGAGGGTGGACTTTCCCGCGCCGTTTTCCCCGAGCAGCGCGCAGACCTCGCCGGGCGGGAGGTCCAGGTTCACGTCCCGCACCGCCTGGACGCCGCCGAACGCGTGGCTCACGCCACGGAGGGAGAGCAGCGGCGTCACCGATCCCCGGCCTGCAGGTCCTCCCGGGTCACGAGGCTCACCGGGACGGGCTGGTTCCGCTCCACCGGCTCGCCGCGGAGGTGCATGAGGACGGCACGCACCGCCATGCGGCCCATCTCGTCGGGATGTTGCACCACGTCCGCCCGCAGGGGGGTCCCCTCGCGGATTGCCCGGCGGGCCTCCGGGATGGCGTCGTACCCGACCACCGCCACGTCGTCCCGGCCCAGGGAGGCCAGCGCCGCCAGGACGCCGAGGGCGGTCTCGTCGTTGATGGCGAAGATGCCGCGGATCTCCGGGTGCGCCTGGAGCAGCCCGGTGGTCACGTCCAGCGCCAGGTCGCGTCGCCCCTGGGCCGACGGCCGGGCCGCGAGCTGCATCCCCGGATGCATCTCGACGCTCTCCAGGAAACCGGCCACCCGGTCCTGGACGCTGGTGACCTCCGGGTGATCCACCACCGCGACCGCGCCCTCGCCCCCCAGGAGGGAGGCCAGGTGCTCGCCCGCCAGCCGTCCCCCCTGGACGTTGTCCGAGGCGATGTGCCCCACCACCTCGACCCCCTCGGCGGCGATGTCGGCGGTGAAGACCGCCACCCCGGCCTCCGCAGCGCCCTGCAGCGCGCGGGCGACGGCCCGGCTGTCCACCGGACAGGCGATGATGGCGTCGACGCCGCGCACGACGAAGTTCTCGATCTGCGCCGTCTGGGCGGCGAGGTCCTTCTCCGCCGACTGGACCAGGAGCCGTGCCCCCGCCGCGGCGGCGGCCTCCTCCATCCCGGCCTCGAGGTCCTGGTAGAAGACGTCCTGCTTGTTCAGCAGCGACACGCCGATCAACGGGCTGCCATCCGGTTCCGCGGACCGGCAGCCGGCGATCGCCAGCAGCAGCAGGGCTGCCCAGAGCCTGGAGCGCGCCAAGTCTACGGCCCCTCGCCGTTCGGCCCGACGCCGGTCACCAGGA
>JASFRI010000006.1:0-26873 GCA_050115015.1 Acidobacteriota bacterium | reverse complement strand
GGCGGCGCCCTCGCAGGCGGCCCCGTTCCGGCCCTCCCGCGGCGGGACGCCGCCCCCGGTGCTCCGGCCTCCCGGCGAGGTCCCCCTGGGGGAGAAGGTCGAGGTGCTGCACCGGGCGGACCGCGGCGCGCGGTCCCACGACCCCCGGATCCGGCAAGTCACGGTGCGCTACGCCGACAGCGTGCAGCGGGTGCGGATCGCCGCCTCGGACGGCACCTGGGAGGAGGACACCCGGGTCTACACGACGCTGCACTGCAACGCCGTCGCCTCCGAGGGGGGCGAGACCCGGACCGGGACCGAGGTGCTGTCGGAGATGCGGGGCTTCGAGCTGTTCGAGGAGCACTCCGCCTACGCCATCGGCGCGGAGGCGGCGCGACTCGCCGCGCTGCAGCTCGACGCCGCCCCGGCGCCCGCGGGGACGTTCACCGTCGTGCTCAGCAGCCGCGCCGGCGGCACCATGGTCCACGAGGCCTGCGGCCACGGCCTGGAGGGGGACTTCGTGAAGAAGGGCCTGTCCATCTACGCCGGCCGGCTCGGGGAGCAGGTCGCCTCGCCCCTGATCTCCGTGGTGGACGACGGCACCCTGCCGCACCGCCGGGGATCGGGGACGATCGACGACGAGGGCGTCCCCACGCGGCGGGTGGTGCTGATCGAGGACGGCGTCCTGCGGGGTTATCTTCACTCCCGGAAGTCCGCGGACGAGCTGTCGATGCGCCCCACGGGGAACGGGCGCAGGGAGAGCTACCGCTACCGGCCGATCCCGCGCATGCGTAACACCCTCATCCTCCCCGGGTCGTCGGACCCCGACGCCATCCTGCGCTCGGTGGAGGACGGCATCCTCGTGTGCCGGATGGGAGGTGGCGAGGTGGACATCACCTCCGGGAAGTTCGTGTTCGAGGTCTCCGAGGCCTACCGCATCCGCGGCGGGGAGATCGCGGAGCCGCTACGGGACGCCACGCTGATCGGCAGCGGACCGGAGGTGCTCTCCTCCATCGACCGGGTGGGCCGTGACCTGGGCTACGGCGTCGGGACCTGCGGCAAGGACGGCCAGGGGGTGCCCGTGGCCGACGCGCAGCCGACGCTCCGCATTCCCGCCATCGTCGTCGGCGGACAGGGGACGGAGGGGGGATGAGCGCGCCGGCGAACGAAGCGGTGCTGGACCTCGCCCTGGCCGCCTTCCAGCGCCGGGGCCTGGGAGAGGCGGATGCCTACCTGGAGGACGCGGTGGTGTCCGCCGTCTCCGTGGCCGACGGGCAGGTCGAGTCCGTGGAGCACAAGGGGATGCGGGGCCTGGGAGTGCGGGTCATCGACGGGGGCCGGGTCGGATTCGCCCACACGACGGACCTGTCGCCGGAGGGGATCGAGGCCGTGGTGGCCCGGGCGGCCGAGGCGGCGCCCTTCGCCACCCCGGACGACGCCCACCGGCTCCCCGAGCCCGAGGACGCGCCGGACGTCGCGGCCAACGCCGACGGGGCGGTCCCGAGCCTCCCGGAGGCCCGGCGGACCGATATCGCCCGCCGGATCGAGGCGGCCGCGCGCGCCCACGACCCCCGCGTCCGGCGGACCCGGGAGTCGACCCTCCAGGACGTGGTGGCCGAGGTTCTCCTCGGCCGCGCGGGGGGATTCCGCTACCGCTACGCCTACACCCGGGTGTACGGATGGATCGACCTGGTCGCCGAGGAGGGGGGGGACGCCCAGTCCGGCGCCGCGGTCCGCTTCGCCATCGGTCCCGACGGCGTGGATCCGGAGGCCGTCGGCCGCGAGGCCGCGCGGCGCGCGGTGGAGAAGCTCGGCGGGCGCCCCTGCACCACCCGCCGGGTCCCCGTCCTCCTGGTCCCCGAGGTCGTGGACGGCCTGCTCGAGGAGCTGGCATCGATCTTCTTCGCCGACGAGGTCCTGAAGGGGAAGTCCCTCCTGGCGGGGCTGCGGGGGGAGCGGGTGGCGTCCGACCGGGTGACCCTGGTGGACGACGGACGGCTGCCGGGTGGGTGCAACGCCGCGCCGGTGGACGGCGAGGGCGTGGCGACCCGTCGCGTCCCGCTGATCCGCGAGGGGGTGCTGGAGGGGTATCTCCACACCGGCTTCTCCGCCGTGCGGATGGGCGAGGCGCCGACGGGGAACGCCGCCCGGGACTCCTGGCAGTCGGTGCCGGCCACCGGCAACAACGGCCTGATGCTGCTCCCCACCGGGGAGAGCCTCGAAGACCTGCGCTCCTCGATCGCCGAGGGGCTGCGCATCGACGAGGTCATGGGCCTGCACACCATCGACCCGATCTCCGGGGACTTCTCCCTGGGGGCGTCGGGGCGCGCCCTCCGGGGCGGGGAGGTGAGAGAGCCCGTGGCCGGGATCGCCATCGCCGGCAACGTGCGGGACCTCCTGGCGGCGGTGGCCGCCGTGGCGGACGACGTACGCCCGATGCCCAGCGGGAACGCCTGCGCCAGCGTGCTGCTGGAGGGGCTGGCCATCGGTGGCGAGGGCCGCGCCGGTCAGTCCGGCACGTAGACCGGCAGCGCCGCGGGCACGACCTCGATCTCCGCGGGCAGGTCGCAGAGGTAGTCGCCGTCGATCTGCAGCGGGACGCTGGCTCCCTCGACCACCGGTCGCAGCAGGAAGCGCCTTCCCTTGTAGTACTCGACGTCCGCCTCGAGGAGGTGGCGGCCGCGGCGCACCGCGATGTAGTAGCGCAGGAAGTTGCGCAGCCGGCGCCCACGGAACACGCAGCCGTCCATCACGCCGTCGAAGGGGGAGGCTCCCGGCGCGATGAGGAAACGGTCGCCGTACTCGCGGCAGTTGGAGATGATCACCTGGGCGCCCTGGAGGGTGACCCCGTCGTCGGTGACGACGCGGATCAGCGGAAAGGGGTAGCGCACCGCCGCCATCGGCGCTCGGAGATAATAGGCGAGCTTGCCGATCTTCTTCTTGACGCTCCGGGGCAGGGTGCGGACGACCGCCGCGTCGACCCCGGCCCCGGCGCACAGGATGAAGTAGCGGCCCGCCACCTTCCCGACCTCCACCTTGCGCGTCCGGCCGGCGGCGACGATCCGGACCGCCTCCTCCAGCCGTGACGGGAGGCCGAGCTCCTGCGCGAACAGGTTCATCGTGCCGCCCGGGATCACCCCGAGGTTCAGCCCGGTCCCCACGACGCCGCTGGCCACCTCGCTGACGGTGCCGTCGCCGCCGTAGGCGATCACGCCGGCGTAGCCCGACTCGGCGGCCGCCATCGACAGGGTGATCCCGAGGCCCGGCGCCTGGGTGACCTGGAGATCGTGATCCAGCCCGGCCCGATCGAGGAGGGTACGGACGGTGTTGAGGAGGGTGAAGTGCCGGGTGCGGCCGGCGGCGGGATTCGCGATCAGGCAGAAGCGTTTCACCCGTCCCTCAGGGGGCCGTCCCGGCTGGTTGGCGCCTCATCCGACCCGCGTCCCGTGGATGACCTCGTGGCCGAGCTTCCGGATCCGGTTGCCCCCGTCCACGAGGACCACCGTCGGGCGGTGGGATTCGACCTCCTGTGGGTCGAGCTCCGCGTAGGCGGCGAGGATCACCCGGTTCCCCGTCGCCGTCTTGAGGGCCGCGGCCCCGTTCACGCAGCACACGCCGCTGCCGTTCTCCCCGGGGATCAGGTAGGTGGAGAACCGCTCGCCGTTGTCGACGTCGTAGACGTCCACCCGTTCGTACGGCCGCATCCGCGCCGCCTCCATCAGGTCGGCATCCAGCGTCAGGCTACCATCATAGGATACGTCGGTCTGGGTCACCGTCGCGCGGTGGACCTTGGACCACAGGAACGTCCGCTTCATCCCTCCCTCCCTTCGAGTTGCACCTCTCGGTTGTCGATCAGCCGCGCGCGGCCGACCTGGATCGCGCCGGCCAGGAGCAGGTCCCCCGCGAGGCGATCCACGCGCTGGAGGTGATGGGCGTCCACCACCTCGAGGTAGTCGATCCGGGCCCCGGGCTCGTCGGCGACCACCGCGCGCATGCGCTCGATCACCGGGGCCGGGGCCCGCTCCCCGGCCATCATGGCCGCGGTGCCGGCGTCCAGGGCCCGGGGCAGCGCCAGGGCGGCCCGCCGCTCCCCCGGGGAGAGGTAGGCGTTCCGGCTGGACAGGGCCAGGCCGTCCGGGTCGCGCACGATGGGGGCGCCGACGATCTCCGCCTCCAGGAGCAGGTCCCGGGCCATCCGCTGGATCACCCGCCACTGCTGGTAGTCCTTGCGGCCGAAGACGGCCACGTGCGGGTCGCAGAGGATCAGCAGCTTCGCGACGACGGTGGCGACGCCCCGGAAGTGCCCCGGACGGCTCGCACCGCAGAGAAGCTCCGTCAACTCCGATACCTCGACGCGGGTCGCGTCCCCCTCCGGGTACATCGCCTCCGGCGCCGGATGGAACAGGACGTCCGTCCCGGCCTCCTCGGCGAGCCTCCGGTCCCGCTCGAGAGCCCGCGGGTAGGCGGCGAGATCCTCGCCGGGGCCGAACTGGGTCGGGTTCACGAAGACCGTCAGGACGACCAGGTCCGCGCGCTCCCTCGCCACCGTGACGAGGCTCAGGTGCCCGGCGTGCAGCGCACCCATCGTCGGCACCAGGCCGATCTTCCGGTGGCCGGCCCGGGCCTCCCGGCAGAGGCCGCGCAGCTCGGCGGGCGCCGTGACCGTCCGGAGGGGCATCGATCTCAGCGCCCCAGCCGCTGGCGGATCTCCTCGGCGAGTCCCGCGGGGGAGGGATAGGTCTCGGCCTCCGCGGGGAACTCCCCGCGGCGCACGTCGTCGGCGAAACGCAGGACCGCGGTCCGGATCTCGGCGCCGAGGTCGGCGTAGCGCCGGACGAAGCGCGGCGGCGGACCCTCCGTCAGCCCGAGCAGGTCGTGGAGCACCAGGACCTGGCCGTCGCAGTCGGGGCCGGCCCCGATCCCGAAGGTGGGGACCGCCACGTCCCGGGTCACCGCCCGGGCCAGCTCCGCGGGGATGCCCTCCAGGACCAGGGCGAAGACGCCCGCGTCCGCCAGGGCCACGGCGTCTTCCAGCAGCTCGTGGGCGGCCTCGACGGTGCGCGCCTGCATGCGGAACCCCCCCATGCGGTGGATGGACTGGGGCGTCAGGCCCAGGTGGCCCATCACCGGGATGTCCGCGTCCAGGACGGCCCGGATGGCCGGGAGGCGCCGGCGGCCCCCCTCCATCTTCACCGCGGCGGCGCCGCCCTCCTGCAGGAAGCGCCCGGCGTTCCGCACCGCGTCGGCGGGGGTGGCGTGGTAGGAGAGGAACGGCATGTCGCCGACGACCAGCGCCCGGTCCGTGCCCCGGGCGACGGCCGCGCAGTGGTGCAGCATCTCCTCCATCGTGACGGGGAGGGTGGTCTCGCGGCCGAGCACGACCATCCCCAGCGAGTCGCCCACCAGGACCAAGTCGATCCCGGCGCGGTCGAGGATGCGGGCGGACGGCGTATCGTAGGCCGTCAGCATGGTCAGTCGCTCCCCACGCCGCTTGCGAACGGCGAGGGAGGGCGCGGTCACGGCGCGGGGTTCGTTTCGCGGGGCGCTGCTCATCGGTCTCTCCCTTCTCCCCACCACGCGGGTTGGGGGACGGATCGCCGGATGGCGTCGAGCGATGGTCAGGGCGGGGGCGCGGGGGACAGCCGTCCGGGTCCCGTGCTACGAGGATCCCAGCGGCGAGAAGTACCGCGTTCCGCGTTCCATACCCTGGATCTGGGTGATCAGCTCCTCCAGGTCCGCCTCCCGGTGCACGAAGTCGATCTCCGACGTGTTGATCACCAGCAGCGGGGTGGCGTCGTAGTGGAAGAAGAAGTAATTGTACGCCCGGTTCACCTCCGCCAGGTAGCGCTCCGCGATATCCCGCTCCACGTCCCGGCTGCGGCGGCGGATGCGCTCCAGGAGGACCTCCGTGGAGGCCTGGAGGTAGATGACCAGATCCGGCTTCGGGACCTTCTCCTCGAGGACCGGATACAGCTTCTCGTAGATCATCAACTCATCGTCGCTCAGGTTCAAGTAAGCGAAGATCTTGTCCTTGGCGAAGATGTAGTCGCAGAGCATGACCTGGTCGAACAGATCCGCCTGGGCCAGCTGCATCTGCTGCCTGTACCGGCTCAGGAGGAAGAAGAGCTGACACTGGAACGCCGCTCCCGGGCGGTCCTGGTAGAAGTCCCGGAGGAACGGATTGTCCACGTCCTCCTGGATCGTGTTCGCGTCGAAGCGGGCCGCCAGGCTCTGGACCAGGCTGGACTTTCCCACGCCGATCGGGCCCTCCACCGCGATGAACTTGAACCGCATGCCCTGGTCTCCGACCGCGACCGGCGTCAGGCGTTTCCTGTGACGATTCGAATCCGGAGCGGATCATCGTAGCGGAACCGCGGGATCTCACGCAACCGTGCCGGGTGCCGGCGTTTCGGGCCGGACCGCACCGCTGTCCTCGCACGCCGCCAGGAGCGCGGCGATGGTCCGTCCGGACCGCGGGTGCCGCAGGTCCGGGGCCAGCTCGGCCAGGGGCGCGAGGACGAACCGCCGGAGGTGGAGGCGCGGGTGCGGCAGCTCCAGCCCCGGCCGCGACAGCACCCGGCCCCGGAACAGGAGGATATCGATGTCCAGGGTGCGGGGACCCCAGCGCACCTCCTCCTCCCGCCGCCGCCCCCGGCCCCGCTCGACCTCGAGGGCCGCGGCCAGCAGGGCGGCCGGCCCCAGCGCGGTCTCCACTTCCACGACGAGGTTCAGGAACTCCCCCTGGGGCGGGCCGCCCACCGGGTCCGTGCGGTAGATCCGCGAGCGCCGCACGGTGACGGCGCCCCGGTCCTCCAGCCCCGCGAGCCCGGCGGCGAGGTTCACGGCTCGATCCCCCAGGTTCGACCCGAGCCCGAGGTAGACCCCTCCCGCGGGCCGGGCCGGGGCAGAGGGGATGGGAGCAGGACCGTCCTGCGAGGGTCGCATCGTCGTGCCTCCGCGCGTCTACCGGAAAACCAGGATCGTACTATACGATGCGGCGCCCCGGCGCCCCGCGCCGCCGGCCGAAGGAGCCCATGAGCCATCGCCTGGAGCGCAGCCTCGAGCTTCCACTCGATGTGGAAGACGTCTTCCCGTTCTTCGCCGACGCGGGGAACCTGGGGCGGATCACGCCGCCGGAGCTGGGCTTCGAGATCCTCACGCCCCTGCCGCTGGTCATGGCGGAGGGCGCGATCCTCGACTACCGGGTGCGGTTGTTCGGCATACCGATGCGCTGGCGCAGCCGGATCGCGCGCTGGGATCCTCCCCGGGAATTCGTCGACGAGCAGCTCGTCGGCCCGTACCGGGAGTGGCATCACACCCATCGATTCGAGCCGTATCCCGGCGGGACCCGTGTGATGGACGTCGTGCGGTACCGGCTGCCGCTGGAGCCGCTCAGCCTCCCGGCCCACCCCCTCGTGCGCCGGCAGCTCCGCCGGATCTTCGACTACCGCGCCCGCGTGCTGCGGGAGATCCTCCCGGTGGAGGGGAAGGGGGCAGCGTCCTGAGCATCGTCGAGTCCCCCCTGGTGCCCGCCCTGGAGGTCGCCTCGGACCCTCCGGACGCCCCACCTGGCAGCAGGATCCAAGTTTTGTCAAATTAAAATCTGCTTTTTTCTTGACAAAAACTAGACAAACCGATATCTTCTCCACGTGTGATGGGGAGGCGGTCACCGGGTCCGGAGTTCACCCGACTCCCGGTCTGACGCCCCTTCCGGTGGCCGCCCCCTCCTTTGCAACCCAGTTCGCATCCTCAAGGAGAAGCACGCAATGCGCAGAATCCCCCTGGCAATCGCCCTGTTCGCCCTCCTGGCCGTTCCGGCCGGCGCCCAGGAACTGTACGTCGTGCACGGCATCAACGGCTCCGACCTCGGACTCACCTCCGCGCTTCCCGTCGACGTCTCGGTAGGCGGCGGCTGTCTGCTCGAGGACTTCCGGTTTGGCTCCATCGAGGGGCCGGTCCCGGTGGACCCGGGCCTCTACCGCGTCGAGATCCGGCTGGCGGATCCGACCAACCCCTGCGGCGGCACCCTCGTCCTCGCGCGGGACGTCTCGGTGGCGCTCGGGGAGAGCGCGGCGATCGTCGCCCATCTCACCGAGGAGGCGGTGGTCGCGGCCACGAAGTTCCGCAACGACAGCCGTGCGGTGGGGGACGACGAGACCCGCGTGATCGTCCGTCACGCCGCCGCCGCTCCCGCGGTGGATGTCCTCGCCCAGCAGGCCTCCCAGGCGCCGTTCGTCGCCTTCGCGGGTCTGGAGAGCGGGGACCAGGGCCTCGCCGTCCTGCCGGCGGTGCAGACCACGGTGGCCCTCGCCGCCGCGGGCACCCACGACATCGTATTCGGTCCCATCTCGGGTCTTCCCGACGGCCGGTCGAACACCATCGTCTACGCCGTCGGCTCCCTGGACAGCGGCACCTTCACGCTGCTGAGCCAGGTCATTTCCCTTCCCTGAACGCACGTCAACCGGACGGGGGGAGGCATGCGTCTCCCCCCGCCAAGGAGTGTCCCATGAGAGGAATCGGTGGTTTTCGCAGCATCACGGCGGCGGTGCTCACCCTCGCCATGGTCGGTGGTGTGGTCCTGGCGGGTGGCCGGAAGGACATCGTCGACACCGCCGTGGAGGCGGGTGACTTCCAGACGCTGGTCCAGGCGGTGAAGGCGGCGGGGCTGGTGGAGACGCTGAAGGGGGACGGCCCCTTCACGGTGTTCGCCCCGACGGACGAGGCCTTCGCCAAGCTGCCGGCGGGCACCCTCGAGGCCTTGCTGCAGGACAAGGAGCAGCTCACGGCGGTGCTCACCTACCATGTGGTGCCCGGCCGGGTGATGGCGGCGGACGTGATCAAGCTCGACACCGCCCCGACGGTCAACGGTCAAACCCTCAAGGTGCGCGCCGGGAACGGCGTGGAGATCGAGGATGCGAAAGTCCTCAAGGCCGACATCACGACGAGCAACGGCGTCATCCATGTCATCGACACGGTGCTCATCCCCAGCTAGGACGGCCTGCCTTGCCCCATCGCTCTCGGAGGCCGGAGGGCCCTCCCTCCGGCCTCCTTCTTGCGTATGATGTCCCGTGCGATGGAACCCCGAGCGCTGATCCTGTTCGCCCACGGCAGCCGGGACCCCGCCTGGTGCGAGCCGTTCCGGCGGCTCGCGGCGGAGGTCGCGGCGCGCCGGACCTCGGATGCGGTCCGCCTCGCGTTCATGGAGTTCGCCTCCCCCGCCCTCGAGGAGGTCGTCGCGGAGCTGGATCGCCGGGGATTCCGGAACATCCGCCTCCTGCCCCTGTTCCTCGCACCGGGAGCCCACGTCGCCCGGGACATCCCGCTGCAGGTCGAGGAGGCCTGCCGGCGGCATCCCGCCGTCCGGATCGAGATCCTCCGTCCCGCGGGAGAGGACCCGAGATTCGCCGAGCTGCTCGCCGCGATGGCCGTCGAGGCCCTGTCGCCGGGGCCATCCGGGCCGTGACCGGTCCGGCCGGAGGGTCCGGGGCGGAGGTGCTCCTCACCGGGGCGTCCGGATACGTGGGCGGACGGCTGCTGGAGGCCCTCGAGGCGAGGGGCCTGCGCATCCGGTGCCTGGCCCGTACGCCGCGCTACCTGGAGCCGCGGATCGGCCCGGGGACCGAGGTGGTGCGGGCCGACCTCCTGGACCCCTCGACCCTCCCCGCGGCCCTCCAGGGGGTCCGGACCGCCTACTACCTCGTGCACAGCATGGCCTCCCCGGGGGCCTTCCGGGAGCAGGACCGGCAGGCGGCGAACCACTTCGCCGCGGCCGCCCGGGAGGTGGGGCTGGAGCGGATCGTCTACCTCGGGGGGCTGGGCCGCGGCGACGATCTCTCCCCCCACCTCGCCAGCCGCCAGGAGGTCGGCCGCATCCTGCGCGAATCGGGGGTGCCGACGGTCGAGCTACGGGCGTCGATCATCATCGGTTCGGGGAGCCTCTCCTTCGAGATGATCCGCAACCTGGTGGAGAAGCTCCCGCTGATGGTGGCGCCGCGCTGGGTGCGGCTGACCGCCCAGCCGATCGCCATCGAGGACGTCGTGGAGTACCTGCTGCTCGCCCGGGAGATCGCCGTGTCGGGCAGCCTCGTGGTCGAGATCGGCGGGACGGATCGCGTGTCGTACCTGGACCTCCTGCGGGAGTACGCGGCGCAGCGCGGCCTGCGCCGCTGGATCCTCCCGGTGCCGGTGCTCACCCCGCGCCTTTCGAGCCTGTGGCTGGGGCTCGTGACCCCCGTCTACGCCCGGGTCGGGCGCAGCCTGATCGACAGCCTGCGCCACGAGACGGTCGTGACCGACGACACCGCCGCGCGCCGGTTCCCGATCCGCCCCCGGGGCTCCCGCGAGTCGATCCGCCGGGCCCTGCGGAACGAGGACCGCGACTTCGCGCACACCCGCTGGTCCGACGCCCTCTCCTCCGGCGGTACCGTCAGCCACTGGGGCGGTCGGCGCTTCGGCGCCCGCATCGTCGACTCCCGCTCCGTCCGGGTGGCCTGTTCCCCCGCCCAGGCCTTTGCCCCCATCCGCCGGATCGGCGGCGAGACCGGCTGGTACTTCGGCAACGCGCTCTGGCGCCTGCGGGGCTTCCTGGACCTCCTGGTGGGGGGCGTCGGCATGCGCCGGGGGCGACGCAGCCCCGAGGCGCTGCAACCCGGGGATACCGTCGACTTCTGGAGGGTGGAGGAGGTGCGCGAGGACCGGCTGCTCCGGCTCCAGGCGGAGATGAAGCTGCCGGGGCGCGCCTGGCTGCAGTTCGAGGTGGATCCGGCGCCCGAAGGGGCCGTCGTGCGGCAGACTGCGATCTTCGACCCGCTCGGCCTGTCCGGCCTGGCCTACTGGTACGTCCTGTACCCGGTACATCACGTGATCTTCACGCGCATGGTGCGGAACATCGCGCGCGCGGGCGAGCGGGAGGCGAAGGGGCTCCGGGGCGGCGCCCGGACCGCGGCGCCGCGGCGATCATGAGCGCCGTGCCCGAGGTCCGGATCCGCCGCGGCAACGACCGGATTCCCGCGGACAAGGGAGCCTACGTCCTCTACTGGATGACGGCGTACCGGCGCCTGCGCTACAACCACGCGCTGCAGCGTGCCGCGGAGTGGGCCCGGCAGCTCGACCGTCCGCTGCTCATCCTGGAGCCGATCCGCTGCGGCCACCGCTGGGCCAGCGCCCGGTTCCACCGCTTCGTCATCCAGGGGATGGCGGGGAAGGCCAGGAGCCTGGCCCGTTCCCCCGCGCTCTACTACCCCTACGTCGAGCCGGAGGCGGGCGCCGGCAAGGGGCTGCTGGCGGCGCTCGCCCGCCGGGCCTGCCTGATCGTGGGGGACGACTTCCCCTGCTTCTTCCTCCCGCGGATGGTGGAGGCGGCCTGCCGGCTCCCGGCGGCCGTGGAGATGGTGGACGCGAACGGGCTGATGCCCCTCGCCGCCAGCGATCACGCCTTCCCGACGGCGTTCGCCTACCGCCGCTTCGTGCAGCGGGAGCTGCGGCACCACCTCGACGGCTTCCCGGTCCGTGCCCCCCTTGCGCGCGCCGGGCTGCGGCCGATGGAGGACCTGCCGGGGTCCGTGCTGCGCCGCTGGCCGATGGCGGCGGAGGGACTCCTGCGGGGGGACGAGGCGGCGCTGTCCGCGCTGCCGGTCGACCCGGCCGTCGGGCCCGTGGAGCTGGCCGGGGGCGAGGGGCCGGCCGGGCGACGGCTCGCTGCCTTCGTGGAGGGGCCTCTCGACGACTACGGCGAGCGCCGCAACCTGCTGGACGAGGGTGCCGCAAGCGGCCTCTCCCCCTACCTGCACTTCGGCCACATCGCGCCCCACGAGGTCTTCCTGTCGGTGACCGCCACCGAGGACTGGGACGCCTCCCGGCTCTCCCTGGACCGCGGGGGAAGCCGGCAGGGCTGGTGGGGGATGCGACCCGCCGCCGAGGCGTTCCTCGACCAGCTCGTCACCTGGCGGGAGCTGGGACACAACATGTGCCATCACCGGGAGGACTACGATCGGTTCGAGTCGCTTCCGGACTGGGCCCGCCGGACGCTGGCCGAGCACGCCGGCGACCCGCGGCCCCACCGCTATAGCCTGGAGGAGCTGGACGGCGCCCGCACGCACTCGCCGCTCTGGAACGCGGCGCAGGGCCAGCTGGTGCGGGACGGGGTGCTGCACAACTACATGCGGATGGTCTGGGGAAAGAAGATCCTGGAGTGGACGGCCTCGCCGCGGGAGGCCCTGCGGATCCTCGTCGAGCTGAACAACCGCTACGCGCTGGACGGGAGGGACCCCAACTCCTACTCGGGGATCTTCTGGGTGCTGGGGCGCTACGATCGCGCCTGGGGGCCGGAGCGGCCCGTCTTCGGGAAGGTGCGCTACATGAGCCTGGAGAACACGGCGCGGAAGCTCCGGACGAAGGCGTACGTGGCCCGCTACGCCGCGCCGCCCTCCGGGTCCCTCTTCTGAGCGGAAACCGGCACCCCTGCCCCGGATCCGGCCGGCCTCCCCCCTCCCGGGCCCGCGTCGGGCGGATCGTTGCCAGCGGCCGGCAATTCATATATAAATTCCGGTCCGACTCACACTTGACAATCTCCGGGAGGGTGTGATGCCCACGGCAAAATCAGGCGCCGCAAAGGCGAAAAAAACACAAAAGAAGGCTGTCAAGCCGAAGAAGAAGACGGCCAAGAAGACCGCTTCCCGACGCCCCGCGGCCCGGAAGGGCAAGACGGCCAGGAAGAAGCCGGCGGCGGGGAAGAAGGCCAAGAAGACCACCGCGAGATCGAAGCCGGCGGCCCGGAACCGTTCCGCCAAGCGCCCGCCGGACCGGAAGCGGACCGCTTCCCCGGTGTTCGGCGTCTCCCCGACCTACCTGGAGGCGCTGGGGGAGTACGAGAAGGCGATGGCCGTGTTCCATCGCCGCGAGTTCGAGAAGGCGGCCGCCATGTTCGAGACGATCATCGCCGAGCACCCCGGTGAGAAGGACCTCACGGACCGGGCCCGGGTGTACCTCAACCTCTGCCGCCAGCACACGGCCCAGGAGGGCCGGGTGCGCGGCCTCGAGGACCACTACAACCGGGGCGTGTTCCACGTGAACCGGGGCGAACACGCGCAGGCGGTGGACCTGTTCGAGAAGGCCCTGAAGCTCGAGCCGGACAGCGAGAAGGTGCACTATGCCCTCGCCGCCGCGCTGGCGCTGAGCGGCGACGCGGAGCGGGCGATGGAGCACCTCCGGCGCGCCATCGGCATGAACGACGCGAACCGCTTGCTGGCCCGACGGGACCAGGACTTCGAGCCGCTTCGCGGCCGGGCGGAGTTCGAAGAGCTCACCGGGACCGCCGGGGCGTCCTGATGCCCCGGGGGGCCCGCCGCGCGACCCATGTCGTCATCCTCGCCGCCGGTCTCGGCAAGAGGATGAAATCGTCGGTCATCAAGGTGCTCCATCCGGTGGCGGGCCGGCCGATGATCGCCCGGTCCCTGGCGGCGGCCGCCGCCCTCAAGCCGGAAAGCGTGACGATGGTGCTGGGGAACCAGGCGGAGGCGGTGCGACCCGCCGTGGAGGCGGCTGCCGCCGAGGCCCGCCTTCCTCCGGACCGGCTGCGATTCGCGCTGCAGCGCCGGCAGCTCGGCACGGGCCACGCCGTCATGCAGGCGGAATCCCGATTGCGGGGCGCCGGCGGCGACCTGCTGATCCTCGCGGGGGACGTCCCCGCGATCCGGCCCGAAACGCTGCGAGGCCTGCTGCGGCGCCACCGGGCCGCGCGGGCCGCGGCGACGGTGCTCACCGCCGAGCTCGAGGACCCGCGCGGCTACGGGCGGATCCTCCGGGGGACGGGAGCCGGACGGGACGACGTCCTCCGCATCGTCGAGCATGCGGACGCGGACCGGGAGCAGCGACGCATCCGGGAGATCAACTCGGGGATCTACGTCGCGGAGATCCCCGGTGTCTTTCGCGTCCTCAAGGGAGCCGGTCGGTCCAACGCGCAGAACGAGTACTACCTCACCGACATGGTCGAGGCGTTCCGCGCGCAGGGGCGTCGGGTCATCGCCCGGCGGCACGACCATCCCGCGGAGGTGATGGGAGTCAACGACCGGGTCGAGCTGGCCCGGGCGGGTCGGCTGCTGATGGGGCGCACCCTCGAGGCCCTGATGCGCGCCGGCGTGACGATCCTGGATCCGGACCGGACCGATATCGAGCCCGGCGTCCGGGTCGGCCGTGACACGGTGATCCACCCCGGGGTGACGCTGACGGGGCGGACGCGGATCGGAGAACGCTGCGAGCTGTACCCCGGCACGCGGGTACACGACTCCCGGATTGCCGACGATACGGTGATCCTGGATCACTGCCTGGTCCTGGGATCCCGCATCGGCGCGGGGGCCCGGATCGGCCCGATGGCGCACCTCCGTCCCGACAGCCGCCTCGATGCCGCGGTGCGGGTGGGGAACTTCGTGGAGACCAAGAAGACCCGGATGGGGCGCGGCTCGAAGGCCAACCACCTCACGTACCTCGGGGACTCCCGGGTCGGGAGGGGCGTGAACGTCGGCGCGGGCACGATCACCTGCAACTACGACGGCACCGCGAAGCACGAGACGGTCCTGGGGGACGGCGTCTTCATCGGCTCCGACAGCCAGCTCGTCGCGCCGGTGAAGGTGGGCAAGGGGGCCTATGTCGCGGCGGGGTCCACGATCACCCGTGACGTCCCGCCGGGAGCCCTCGCGCTGTCCAGGGCCCGCCAGGTGAACAAGGAGGGGTGGGTGGAGGCACGCCGGGCCCGGCAGGCCCGGGACAAGCATGGCAAGGGCAAGCGGCGCAAGGGCTGACGGGGGCACACGGCATGTGCGGCATCATAGGGTACATCGGCAGGAAGGACGTGGTCCCGGTCCTGGTCGACGGGCTGAAGCGGCTGGAGTACCGCGGCTACGACTCCGCGGGCGTCGCCGTCGTGGAGGGCGGAGAGCTCCGGGTGCGGCGCAGCGCGGGGAAGCTCCGTGAGCTGGAGGACAGCCTCCGCCGGGAGCCCCTCACGGGTCTCTACGGGATCGGCCATACCCGCTGGGCCACCCATGGGCGCCCGACCGAGGAGAACGCCCACCCACACCGCGATTGCACCGGCCGGATCATCGTCGTCCACAACGGGATCATCGAGAACTACCTCGAGCTGAAGCAGCGTCTCCGGGATGCCGGCCACCGGTTCACGACGGAGACCGACACCGAGATCATCGCCCATCTGCTGGAGGAGGCCTACGACGGCAGCCTGGAGAAGGCGATGCAGGCCGTGCTGCCGCAGCTGGAGGGGATCTACGCCCTCGCCTGCCTCTCCACCGAGGAGGAGAACAAGATCGTCGGTGCCCGGATGGGGCCGCCGCTGGTGGCGGGCGTCGGCGAGGACGAGTACTTCGTCGCCTCGGACATCACCGCGATCCTCAGCTACACCCGCGATGTGCTCTTCCTGGACGACGGCGAGATCGTCGTGGCGGAACCCGGCGGCGTGCGCATCCTCGGTGCCGACGGCAGCCGGCAGGAGCGCGCGGTGCAGCGGGTCACCTGGGACCCGATCATGGCCGAGAAGGGCGGCTACAAGCACTTCATGCTCAAGGAGATCTTCGAGCAGCCCCGGGCCATCCGCGACACCCTCGCCGGGCGCTTCTCCCTGGACGACGGGCGCATCTACCTGGAGGAGATCGAGATCGCTCCCGAGGAGCTCCGGGAGATCCGCAAGATCAACCTGGTGGCCTGCGGGACCTCCTGGCACGCCTGCCTGGTGGGGAAGTTCCTCATCGAGTCGATGGCCCGTATCCCGGTGGAGGTGGACTACGGCTCGGAGTTCCGCTACCGCTCACCGCTGATCGACGACGGGTGCCTCACGGTGGTGGTCACGCAGTCCGGGGAGACCGCCGACACGCTCGCCGCGCTCCGCGAGGCGAAGCGGTGCGGCGCCCGGAGCGTGGCGATCTGCAACGTCATGGGGAGCATGGTCACCCGGGAGGCCAACGGGACGCTGCTGACCCATGCCGGCCCCGAGATCGGCGTCGCCTCCACGAAGGCCTTCACGGCACAGCTCGTGGCCCTCGACCTGCTGGCGCTGTATCTCGCCCAGGTGCGCGGCGTGATGAACCCCGCGCGCATCCAGGCGCACCTGCAGGAGCTGACCCACATCCCCAGCCACGTGGAGAAGGTGCTGACCCAGGATCACAAGATCGAGGAGCTGGCCAAGACCTTCTTCGAGGCGTCCGACTTCCTGTTCCTCGGCCGCGGCATCAACTACCCGGTGGCGCTGGAGGGTGCCCTGAAGCTCAAGGAGATCTCCTACATCCACGCCGAGGGGTATCCCGCGGGAGAGATGAAGCACGGTCCCATCGCCCTCATCGACCCCCAGCTTCCCGTCGTCGCCCTGGCACCGGACCACGCGGTCTACGAGAAGATGGTCGCCAACATGGAGGAGGTGAAGGCGCGGGACGGCATCCTCATCGCGGTGGCCACCGAGGGGAACCGGTCCCTCGAGGAGAAGGCCGATCACGTCCTCTACGTCCCCTCCACGGAAGAGGCCCTGACGCCCATCGTGGCGATCGTCCCCCTGCAGATGCTGGCCTACCACATCGCCCTGAAGCGGGGCTGCGACGTGGATCAGCCGCGGAATCTGGCGAAGAGCGTGACGGTCGAGTAGGCCTTTCCGGTGGACGCGGCGGTCCGAGTGGGGTAATCTGGGAAGCGGTCGGCAGCCCACCGGAAACAGCATGAAAGAGCCCGCATCCCAGCCCGAGTCGCCTGCGCGGGACCGGAAGGCCGAGCATATCCGGCTCGCCCTCGACGATCGCATGCAGGTGCACGGGGACGCCTTCGAGGAGTTCCTCCTCGAGCACGAGGCACTCCCCGAGATCGACTTCGCCGACGTGGACGTCTCCACGACGTTCCTCGACAAGCCGTTGCGGGCCCCATGGGTCATCTCCTGCATGACCGGCGGGACCGGTGAGGCGACGACCATCAACCGCAACCTGGCGGCGGCCGCGGAGGCGTTCGGGGTTGCCTTCGGGGTGGGTTCCCAGCGAAAGGCCATCGAGGACCCCGGCCAGGCCGCGAGCTTCCAGGTGCGCGACGTGGCGCCGCAGGCGATCCTCCTCGGGAACCTGGGCGCGGTCCAGCTGAACTACGGCTTCGGCCTCGAGGAATGCCGCCGCGCGGTCGGGATGATCCAGGCCGATGCCCTGGTGTTCCATCTGAACCCGCTGCAGGAGGCGATCCAGCCGGAGGGGCAGCGCAACTTCAAGGGGCTGCTGGACAAGATGGCGGCCGTGGCGGCCGACCTCGAGGTCCCGGTGGTCGTCAAGGAGATCGGCTGCGGGCTGTCCGGCAGGACGGGCCGCGCGCTGGTGGAGCGCGGCCTCCGCATCCTGGACACCGCCGGGGCCGGCGGGACGAGCTGGGCGCGGATCGAGGGACACCGGGCCGAGGACATCCCGCTCGGGGATCGCTTCGCGGACTGGGGGGTCCGGACCACCGACTCGATCCTGCAGCTGCGCTCCCTGGAGGGCGTCACGATCATCGGCAGCGGCGGCGTGCGCTCGGGCCTCGACGCCGCCAAGGCGATCGCCCTGGGGGCGGACCTGGTGGGGATGGCCTACCCGTTCCTGCAGGTGGCGGGGGAATCCGCCGCGGCGGTGGTCGAACGCCTGGAGCGCGTCACCCAGGAGCTGAAGATCTGCATGTTCTGCGCCGGCGCCCGGACCCTCGACGACCTGCGCCGGCTCGGCGTGCGCCGCCGCGACGGGAGCCGGCCGTGAAGGCCGCGCCGGGACGCCGGGAGATCGACCGTCTGGCGGCGGCGCTGGCCGCCGGGGAGATCCGGATGCACCAGCTCCCCGCCGATCTCCCCGCCGACGTGGCCGCGGAGATCCGCCGTCTCGCCCTGGAGCGCAAGGGCGGCGGCAGGCTGGAGCACATCGGGCGCTACTCGCTGGACGGCGACCGTGCCGCCTCGCGCCATTGCGAGAACTTCATCGGCGTCGCGCAGATCCCCATGGGGGTCGCCGGACCCCTCGTCCTCCAGGGCGCGCACGTGGAGGGGGAGGTCCACGTCCCGCTGGCGACGACGGAGGGGGCCCTCGTGGCCAGCGTGAACCGCGGGTGCGCGGCGATCCGCGCCGCGGGGGGCGCGACCGTCCGGGCCGAGGACGTGGGGATGACCCGCGGGCCGGTCTTCCGCACCGGGGGCGTGCGGGACACGGAGCGCTTCCTCGCCTGGATCCGGGACAACGAGCCCGCCATCCGCGAGGCGGCCGAGGGGACGAGCCGGCACCTGCGGCTGCTGGATATCCGGCCCTACGCCTTCGGCACGACGGTCTTCCTCCGGTTCCGGTTCGCCTCCGGCGACGCGATGGGCATGAACATGGCCACCATCGCCTGCGACCGGGCCGTGCGCGAGGTCATCGAGCCGAAGGCCGGTGTCCCCTGCGTGGCGCTGTCCGGCAACTACTGCTCCGACAAGAAGCCCTCGGCGATCAACTTCCACGAGGGGCGCGGCAAGCGCATCCACGGCGAGGTGCGGCTGGGGCCCGAGGTGCTGCGGGACTGTCTCAAGACCGGTGCCGCGTCCCTGCTGGAGGTGCAGTACCGCAAGATCCTCCTGGGGTCCGTCGCGGCGGGCTCCACCGGCTTCAACGCGCACTACGCGAACCTCGTGGCGGCGGTGTTCATCGCGACGGGGCAGGACGTCGCGCACGTCGCCGAGGGGGCGGTGGGGATCACATGCGTGGAGCCGGATGGCGAGGGCGGCGTCCTCGCGTCGGTCTACCTGCCGGACGTGCCCCTGGGCACCGTGGGGGGCGGCACGGCGCTGGCCACCCAGCGGGAGGCCCTGGGGCTCCTGGGCGCGCTGCCCGACCCGGAGCGCCCCGGCCATGCCGCGCTCCGCCTGGCCGAGATCCTCGGTGGGATCGTGCTGGCGGGCGAGATCTCCCTCCTCGCCGCACTGGGATCCCAGGACCTGACCCGGGCTCACGAGCGTCTGGCGCGGGGCCTGCGCACGTGACGCGGGCGCCCTCTCGCTGAACGATGGCGGCCACCAGCGTCTCGGTCCCGGGCAAGCTCATCCTGATGGGGGAGCATGCCGTCGTGTACGGGCGGCCCGCCATCCTCGCCGCCCTGGACCTCCGGCTGCGCGCGCGGGCGGAGGACCGGGACGGCCCCGGCGTCCACCTGGACCTGCCGGGGCTGGGGCTGGACCGGACGGTCTCCTGGGAGGCGGTCCGGGACCACGCCGCCGCGGCCCGCGGGCGCTGGGAGCGCTTCCGGGAGAGCCCCACCGCCGCCCGCTTCCAGCAGGTGCGCGGGGACGATCCGGCCCACCTGGCGCTCGTCGCCCTCGGCGAGGCCGCGGCGTTCGAGGCGGAATGGGACGCCTGCGCGGAGCCGGGCCTGCATCTCTCCATCGAGTCGGCCATCCCGGTGGGGTCCGGCTTCGGCAGCTCCGCCGCCGCGGCGGTGGCCATCGTGGCCGCTTACCGGCGCCTTCGCGGCCGCTCCCTGGACGGCCGCACCCTCGACCGGGTCGTGCTGGAGGTGGAGCGCCGGCAGCACGGACTGCCCTCCGGAGCCGATCACGCGGCGGTCCTGGCCGGCGGCGTGCTCTGGGCCCGCAAGGAGGGTGGGACGCTCACCGTCCGCCCTCTCGACCCCCCGCCCGGCCCGCTGTCGCGGCTGCGCATCTACGACTCTGGACCTCCCGCCGAGAGCACCGGTGAGGTGGTCGCGGCGGTCTCCGCCCGCCGGGCGGCGGACCGGCAGGGCCAGTACGCCATCCTGGACCGGATGGAGAGCGCCACCGAGGCGTTCCGGGACCAGCTGATTCGCGACGACGAGCATCCACCGGTCCTGATCGCCATCCTCCGGGAGTACGAGACCTGTCTGGAGGAGCTGGGTGTGGTGCCGGAGGCCGTGCGGGAAGCCTTCCGCGACCTGGAGGCGGCGGGCGCCGCGGCGAAGATCTCCGGCGCCGGGGCGCTGACCGGCTCCGGGGCCGGCGGTGTGATCCTCTACGGGCCGCACGGCGACGCCTCCCGGATCTCGGTGCCGGCGGGATGGCGGCATCATGCGGCGCGGCTGGGCGCGCCCGGTCTCCGCTGGGAGCGGGAATGAGCGGCAAGGCGACGGCGGTCGCGGGCGCGAACATCGCGTTCATCAAGTACTGGGGAGCCCGCGATCTGGAGCGGGCGATCCCGGTGAACCCCTCGATCTCCATGACCCTGCGGGCCTGCCACACGCGCTCCACCGTCGAGCACCTTCCCGGGGAGCACGTCGACCGGATCACCTTCGCCGGCCCCGGGGAGCCGCTGGCGGAGCCCGACGAGACCTTCCGCCGCCGGGTGTCCCGTCACCTGGACGCGCTCCGGGGGGCGCTGGAGACGGACGGGGCCTTCCGGGTCGCCACTCGCAACAGCTTCCCCGCCGCCGCCGGGATGGCCTCCTCGGCCTCCGGCTTCGCGGCGCTGACCGTGGCGGTCGTCCAGGCCCTCGGCCTGACGCGCAGCCCCCGGGACCTGTCGATCCTGGCCCGGCTCAGCGGCTCCGGGTCGGCCGCACGCTCGGTCCTGGGGGGCTACGTGCAATGGCCGGAGGCCCCGGGTTCGGAGGATTGCGCCGCGGTGCCCCTCGCCCCGGCGTCCCACTGGGATCTGCGGGACGTCGTCGCCGTGGTGGCGTCCGGCCCCAAGCCCGTCTCCTCCCGGGACGGCCACCGGCGCGCCGCCACGAGCCCCTACTTCGAGGGAAGGCAGGCCGCCCTGCCCGCCCGGCTGGAGGCGGCGCGGGAGGCCATCCGCGACCGCGACCTGTCCCATCTCGGTCCGGTGGTCGAGGAGGACGCGGTGGACCTCCACATTATCGCCATGTCCTCGCGGCCGCCCATCTTCTACTGGCATCCCGGCACCGTCCGTGTCCTGGAGGTCGTCCGCCGCCTGCGCGACGAGGGCGTGGCGGCCTGGTCCACCATGGACGCGGGGCCGAACGTCCACGTGCTGTGCGGTCCGGAGCACGAGGAGAGGGTGGCGGCCCGCCTCGGGGACCTGCCGGAGGTGACGGCGATCTACCGGGACGGGGTCGGCGAGGGGCCGACCTCGGACGCCGAACCGCTCTTCTAGGAGCTCGTCCTGGCCATGACGCGCGAGCTGGTGCTCCTCAAGATCGGCGGCAGCCTGATCACCGACAAGACCCGGCCGGGCTCGCTGCGGCGCGGCATCCTGAAGCGCGTGGCCGCGGAGGTCGCCCGGGCCGCCGGCGCACGGCGGATCCTCCTCGGACACGGGAGCGGCTCCTTCGGTCATGCGGCGGCGTCCCGCCACGGTCTCAACGACGGCCCCGTCGGGCGTCGCGCGCTGCCGGGAATCGCCGACACCCAGGACCGGGCGGCGCAGCTCCACCGGCTCGTGATCGCCGCGTTGCGGGCGGCGGGAGCGCGTCCGTTCTCCCTCGCACCCTCGAGCTTCCTGACCGCCCGGGCGGGTCGCCCCGGTGCGCCGCGGATCGAGCCCCTCGAGCGGGCGCTGGAGCTCGGCCTCCTCCCGGTCGTGTTCGGCGACGTGCTGCTGGACCGGGAATGGGGCGCCTGCATCGGGTCCACGGAGACGGTGCTCCTGGCCCTGGCCCGGAGCCTGCGGCGCTCCGGGTGGGCGCTCCGGAGGGCGGTCTGGCTCGGCGCCACCGATGGGGTATACGATAGGTCGGGCCGCACGATCCGGCGCCTGGAGCCCCGGGAACTCCCGGCGGTGCTGGCCGGCGTCGACGACGCGGCGGGGACCGACGTCACCGGCGGCATCCGGCTGCGCCTCTCCACCGCCGCGTCCCTCGCGCGGCTGGGGGTGACCTCCCACATCGTGGACGGGACGGCCCCGGGCGTGCTCGAGCAGGCCCTGCGGGGCCGGGCGGTGGGCACGCGCGTCGTGCCCGCGGGACGGCAGGAGCGGACGCATGGTTGAGCAGGACCGCCTCGACGATCTGCTGGAGAAGACCAGCCGGACCTTCGCCCTCTCGATCCCCGTCCTGCCGCAGCCCACCCGCCTCGAGGTGACGGTCGCGTACCTGATGTTCCGGATCGCCGACACGCTGGAGGACGCCACGCGGTGGGGCCGGGACCGGCAGCTCGAGGAGCTGGAGGCCTTCGCGGGCCTGCTCCGGGATCCGTCGCCGGAAGGGGCCGACGACCTGGCCGCCCGCTGGGTCGCCCATCCCCCGGTGCATCACGAGGGCTACCTGGAGCTGCTCCGGGAGACACCCCTGGTGCTGCGAACGACGATGGGGCTCGGACCGGAGGCCAGCGAGCTCATCCGCACGCATACCCTGCGCACCATCGAGCGGATGGCGTCCTTCGTCGCGCGGGCCCGGGAGAGCTCCGGCGTCGAGCTGGAGGACACCGAGGATCTGCGCGCCTACTGCTACGCCGTCGCCGGCATCGTGGGCGAGATGCTCACGGAGCTCTTTCTCCTCGGTCGCCGGGAGCTCGCGGCCGTCGCGCCCGCGCTGCGGCAGGACGCCGCGCCGTTCGGTGAGGCGCTGCAGCTCGTCAACATCCTGAAGGACTCGGCCGACGACTCGGAGGAAGGCCGCCGCTTCCTGCCCCCGGGCTGCGATCGCGCCGCGGTGTTCGCCCTCGCGCGGGAGGACCTGGATGTGGCGTCGCGCTACGTGGGGCGGCTCCAGCGCGCCGGGGCCCCCCGGGGGGTGATCGAGTTCACCGCGCTACCGGTGCTGCTCGCCTGGCGCACGCTGGATCGGGTGGAGGAGGAGGGGCCGGGTGCCAAGCTCACCCGTCCGGAGGTCGTACGAATCGTGGCCTCTCTCCAGAAGGCGCTGTCCGACGGGGCACCGGCCATCCCGGGGGCGGCGGGCGCCGCGGGAGCCTGAGGGGCGGCCCCTCCCGCGGTTCACCCGACGGGCGCTGTGCTACCATGCGGGCTCCCTCACGGAGCCGCGTGCCCTTGCCCTCGGAGATCCTCGAGCCCCTGAACCCCGCCCAGCGGGAGGCGGTGACCCACACCGACGGCCCCTTGCTTGTCCTGGCGGGAGCCGGATCCGGCAAGACCCGCGTGATCACCCATCGCGTCGCCTACCTGGTCCGCGCGCATGACGTTCCCCCGTGGGAGATCACCGCGGTCACCTTCACGAACAAGGCCGCCGCGGAGATGCGTGAGCGCGTGGCCGCGCTCATGGGGGTGGAGGAGAGCGGCGCGCACGTGTCCACCTTCCATTCCTTCTGCCTCCGCGTGCTGCGCCAGGACGCGGACCGCGTCGGCTACCGGAGCGGCTTCCTGGTCTACGACACGTCCGAGCAGCTCGCCGTCGTGAAGAACGCCATGGAGGAGCTGGAGATCCCGCGGGAGAACCACCCTCCGCGGCAGGTGCTGTCGCGGATCTCCGGCGCCAAGAACCGTCTGCAGCGGCCGGATCAGTTTCGCGACACGCACCGGGACTACGTCGCCGGGATCATCGGGAAGATCTACGAGCGCTACCAGGAACGGCTGCAGGCCGCCAATGCCATGGACTTCGACGACCTGATCATGCAGACGATCCGGCTGTTCACCGAGCATCCGGACGTGCTGACGAGGGTCCAGCGCGGGTCGCGCTACCTGATGGTCGACGAGTACCAGGATACGAACCACTCCCAGTACCGGCTGATCCGATTCCTCTCCAAGGCGACGGGAAACGTCTGCGTCGTCGGCGACGAGGACCAGTCGATCTACGCCTTCCGCGGCAGCGACTACCGGAACATCCTCCGGTTCGAGAAGGACTTTCCGGGAGCCCGCGTGATCAAGCTGGAGCAGAACTACCGCTCCACGAGGGTGATCCTGGACGCGGCGGGCTCCCTGGTCTCCTGCAACCGGGAGCGGATCGGCAAGATCCTGTTCACCGACAACCCCAGGGGGGACAAGGTCCGGGTGAGCCGCCTGTACACCGACCGCGACGAGGCGGGCTGGGTGGGGACGGAGCTGCGGCAGGTCCGGCGGGAGCGGGATCTGGGCGACGCCGCGGTGCTGTACCGGACGAACGCCCAGTCCCGGCTCGTGGAGGAGGCCCTGCTGCAGGCGGGGATCCCTTACCGGATCTACGGCGCGGTGCGGTTCTACGACCGCAAGGAGGTCAAGGACGTCCTGGCCTACCTGAAACTGCTGGCGAACCCGGACGATGACGTCAGCCTGCAGCGGATCATCAACACGCCGCCCCGGCGGATCGGAAAGACCACCCTCCAGACGCTGCGGGAGGTGGCCTCCCAGCGACACGAGTCCCTCCTGCGGGCCATTCCCGTGGCGGTCGAGCTCGGGGTCGCGGGGCGCGCCGCCTCGGCGCTGACCCGCTTCACGGACCTGGTGGAGTCCCTGCGGGGGGAGGTGCTCGCGCTGCCCCCCGACGCCCTGGTCCGGGAGGTCGTCAAGCAGACGGGCTATGTCGACTACGCGCGCTCCGAGGGCCCGGAGATCGGGCGTGCCCGGCTCGAGAACCTGGAGCAGCTCGTCACCGCGGCCGCCGAGCATGACGAGGCCGGCGGGGAGGGGCTCGCGGCCTTCCTGGATCGCGTCTCGCTGGTGTCGGACGCCGACGTGGTGGACGGGGAGAGCGGCGTCGCCCTGATGACCCTGCACTGCGCCAAGGGCCTGGAGTTTCCGGTGGTGTTCATCGTGGGCCTGGAGGAAGGCCTGCTTCCCCACAGCCGGGCCGCCGAGAGCCCGTCGGACCTCGAGGAGGAGCGCCGGTTGCTCTACGTGGGGATGACCCGGGCCCGTGAGCGGCTCACCCTGAGCTCCTGCTGCGTCCGCAGGATCTTCGGGCGGGAGACCCCCGTGCAGCCCTCGCCCTTCCTGGACGAGATCCCGCCGGAGCTGATCGACTCGGCGCAGCCCGATTCCCGCCAGGTATCGGATCCGCAGGCGGCCCTGGACGGGGACTACACCTACGAGCCGCTGGAGGAGGCGCCCCGGCCGCGGCGGAAGTCCGGACTGGACTTCGACGCGATCATGCGCAAGGGGCTGGCGAGGCGCGAGAAGGAGCTCACGTACGAGTACGACCAGGAGGCCGCCCCGCGGTTCCGACCGGGGAGCCGCGTGTACCACCCACGCTACGGCGAGGGGAAGGTGCTCAGCAGCGAGGGGGAGGGAGATCGCCTGAAGCTGACGGTCTCCTTCGCCGGCTACCGGCCCAAGAAGTTCCTCGCCAAGTTCGCCGGACTGCAGCCGCTACGCTGAGACGCTAGCCCTCTCCAGCCGGACCCGGGCGACGATGGGCAGGTGGTCGGAGGACCGGCGCGCCGTCCGGCTGCGATGCGCGAAGACCTCGAGGATGCGCAGGCCCTTGCCGTAGATCCGGTCCAGGGCCAGGACGGGCCGGGTGGAGGGGAACGAGGCCGGCCACTCGCGGTTGTGATGGTCCGTGAGCTCGCGATCCAGCACGCGCGTCGCCCGGCAGCGCCGCCAGGCGTTCATGTCCCCCAGCAACAGCGTGGGGGTGTCCCGGAGGCGGGGATGGTCCAGGAGGGCCTTCACCTGCCGGTGCCGGGTGCGATCCGAGAGGGCGAGGTGGGTGGAGACCGCGTCGAACTCCAGCGCGCCGTCCCGGATCTGGATGCCGATGGACAGCCGCTTCTCCAGGCGGGTGAACGAGAGATCGCACATCGTCGCCCCGACGATCGGCCAGCGTGACAGGACCGCGTTGCCGATCTGCCCGAAGCGGTGCGAGCGCGTCGCGGCGAAGGCCACATGCATGCCGTGGGCGGTCGCCAGCGACTCGAGGGGGTCCTCGCCGTTCTCGGGCCGCAGCACCTCCTGGAGCGCCAGGAGGTCGACGTCGAGCTCGTCGATCACCTCCCGGGCGCGGTCCGGATCCGGCTTGCGGCGCCCGTTCAAGCCCGTCCACCGGTGCACGTTGTACGTGGCGGCCCGGAACTCTCCCGCCAGGGACCGGGCGGGGCAGAAGGGTCGGGGGGCCCGCACCAGCGCCAGATGCGGCGCCACCATGCCGCGGCGCCGGCGTGGGGGACGGCGGGACAGGGCCATCAGGGAGGTTCCTCGCCGGCCGGGGCCGGCACGGGATCATGCCCCCGGGAGTGTACCACCCGGCCGGCCGGCGATCTCCGCGTCCCCGGCGGGTGCCGAGCGCGGGTCGTCCCCCTCGCCGCGGTTCAGCTTCTCCTCGATGACATAGTTCCCGCCGGGTTCCGCGGTGAAGCGCAGCCGTAGCGTCTGGAACCCGTCCAGGCGTAGCTCGAGGACATGGTCGCCGGGCTCGAGGAGGAGCCGGTCCTTCCGCCGGTAGTCGGCGCTCTTCCCGACCTCGACGCCGTCCAGCGACACCCTCGCCCGCTTCGGCTTGATGACGAGCTGCAGGGTGGCGGACTCCGGCGCCAGCCGCTCCGGCGCGCCGGGCGACGCCGCGGAGCCGCTCTCCGCGTAGCCAACCCCGAATCCGGCGCCCCAGCCGTAGTACGGGTAGAAGGGGTCCCAGGGATAGCCCCAGTACGCCGGGTACCATCCGTAGCCGCAGCCCCAGCAGGGGTACACGGGGTCCGAGGGATATCCCGGCGGAGGGAGCGCCCCGAAGCGGGGATCCCAGGGCGGGGGGTCCGCGGGCTCGCCCCGGCCGCCGGGCCCGAGGTTACCGTCGAAGCCGGGGTCGCTGGCGCGTGGGGCGGGCGCCGCAACGCCGCGCACGATGCCATCATCCGCCGCCACCGGCCTCCAGGCCGTCCCCGGCTCGGTCGCGCCGGACCCCGTCCATGGTGCAGCGCCGGACGGAGCGGGGGCCGGCGGCACGGCGGTGCCCGTCACGCGGATACGCCGGGGCTCTGCCGGCGCGGGAAGGGCCGCGCCTCCGGAACCGCTCCCCGGGCGGATGCGGATCGGCTCCGTCGCCCTGCGGCTCGAGGCGCTGCCGTCCGGCGGGTC